>CAYSCE010000291.1:0-4277 GCA_964429475.1 uncultured Bacteroidaceae bacterium
CGTGCCGGCCGGAACTTTAGTAATGGTAAACAAACCGTTCATATCGGTCGGGGCTCCAATCGATGTTCCTTTCAGATATACATTTGTCAGAATGATCGGTTCGCTGTTCGATTCATCATAGACAACTCCGCGTATAATACCCGTCTGCGAAAAAGCTGTCAGTGACAGGAAGGTGATGAACAGTAACAATTGAAATTTTTTCATATCGCTCAGTTAAAACAGATTTTTAGAGAATTATTTTCAGAGACTCTTCACAAAACAGCGTCTGCGCTTGTGTTGAATGTGGTCGTAGTTTTTCCAGGTTGTAATGGCTTTGTTGTTCGATTCAAAAATCCCGGTTGTTTCAACAAACGGAACTTTGTATTTCAGCAGTACCTGCTGCAGTTCGAAAATCAATACAGCTGCAACGCCCTGACTTTGTAAAGCCGGATCAACACCTGTAAGCAACAAATCCATTTCAGTCGGATGCTTGAGTGCATGCAGAATATGACGGAAACGGAATGGGAATAAACGACCGTTGCATTTCTGCATTGCTCTTGATAAGCTGGGCAGACCTACAATAAATGCACGCAGTTCGTCGTGTTCGTCCAAAACAACTTTTACAAATTCAGGATTTAGAAAACTGAAATATTTTTTAATGTAGAATTCCTTGGTGGTTTCATCAAAAGCCGACACATAAGGCAGTTCATCAAATGCAGCATTCAGCAGCGTGAATAACTGATGTGCATAGGGCAGCATTTCTTTCTTGCTCTTGAAGCTGATTACTCTGAGTTTGAATCGTGTCTTTATCAGATCCACCATGCGTGTGGCTTTTTCAGGAATATGATCTTCAAGTTTGAGCCTGAATTCAAGCCAGTCGTTTTCCTTTTCATAGCCGCATTTTTCAATGTGGGCCTGATAATAGGGATGATGATACACCGATGCGATCGAAGGCAAATGATCAAATCCTTCAATGAGTAATCCCTGCAGATCGAGGTTGGTAAAGCCCAGCGGCCCATGCACTTTTTGCATGCCTTTTTCGCGCAGCCAGTCTTCGGCAGTACGAAGCAAAGCCGCTACCACATTGGCATCGTCAATACTTTCGAGACGTGAAAAACGACCCAGCTTTTCGCCCACTTTTTCATTGTAGCGGTGATTGATGATGGCTGCAATGCGGCCAACAGTGCGGCCGTTTTCTTCAGCAATCCAGAAACACGAATCGCAGAAATTCATGGCCGGATTGGTGGCCGGATTAAAAATTTTGTACTCTCCGCCAATGAGTGGCGGAACCCAGTAGGCATTATCTTTATACAGATCGAAAGGCAGCATAACAAATGCTTTCTGATCGCGTTTTGATGTAACGGTTTTTATAGTCATCATACATGTATGATTTTGTAAGTCATTTCACGGATTAATTCACCTTCGGACGATGTGCTGTCAACACCTTTGGCTTTCAGGTCGTAGGCCCGCAGAATTTTAAAAACATCGAGAACCCGCTTCATATTGTAGAATTTGGCTGCTTTGGCATAATTGGAAATAAAGAAAGGTCGAATCTTCATTTCGGCAGCAACAGCATCGGGACTTTTTGAGTTTATCAGCTGCAGATAGATAAACAGCTTTTCGAAAAAAGAATACAGGATCGGAATAATGGCAAAAATGGAAACATCGCGCGTATTGGCAGCGAAGTATGTTGCTATTTCAAGTGCCCGGGTTGTTTCGTGATTGACAATGGCGGTCTGAAATTCAAACACATTGTACTTTTTCGAAATACCAATATTGGCCTCAACATCATCCATGGTAATGGTTGAACCAGCCGGCACATTGATCATCAGTTTGCTGAGCTCATTCACAATTTTCGACAAATCGTTTCCGAGAAATCCCGAAATGATTTGTGCAATTTTGGGCGAACAGGTTATTTTATGCTCGGTCAGATATCCCATAACCCAATCAGGAAGCTTATCATCACTGATTTTCGGTGACTCAAACATAACCACATTGGCCGGATGTTTCGCAAAAATATTTTCAACTTTTTTCCCCAGCTTTTTTTTGTAAGCAATCACCAGGATTGAACTTGGCTGCGGATTGGCCAGATACGATGACAACAGATCATAGCTTTTATCATCAACCGCCTGTGCTTCTTTCAGAATGATGACCTGATAATTGCTCATCATTGGAAAACACTTCAGCGTAGAGACCATTTCGCTCATGTTGGCATCGCGGCCATAAATCATGGTTTGATTGAATTCCCGTTCGCTTGGTTCAAGAATATTTTCGGCCAGATGATCGGTCACCAAATCAATGAAATACGGTTCTTCTCCATACAGAAAATACACAGGTCTGAAAACCTTTTTATTAACCTCTTTTATAATATCTGTGTACTTCATCCGGATTATTTTCCATTGTCAAACAACAGATGCTTGACTGAAACACTGTTTGAGATTAATAGCTGAAGAGCACCGATGCCAATTTGCAGATGTTCATCAACAAAATTTTCATTCACTTTTTTATCGCTTGCTTCGGTTTTAACGCCTTCCGAAATCATGGGCTCATCGCTCACCAGCAACAGTGCGCCGGTTGGAAGGTGATTATAAAAACCAGCTGAGAATAAAGTAGCGGTTTCCATATCAACGGCAATGGCGCGAACGCGGATCAGATATTCCTTGAAAGCATCATCGTGTTCCCAGACGCGGCGGTTGGTGGTGAAAACGGTGCCGGTCCAATAGTCGCGGTGATTGTCGCGGACCGATGATGAAATAACGCGTTGCAGCGCAAAAGCGGGCAGGGCAGGCACTTCGGGCGGAAAATAATCGTTCGATGTTCCTTCGCCGCGTATGGCTGCAATCGGAAGTATCAGATCGCCCACTTTGGTAATCTTCTTTATTCCACCGCATTTGCCCAGAAACAAAACAGCTTTGGGATTCACCGCACTCAGCAAATCCATAATGGTAGCCGCATTGGCACTCCCCATTCCAAAATTGATAATGGTGATATTGTCTTTGGTGGCATTCGGCATGCTGCGGTCCTGGCCAATAACAGGCACATTGTTCATCTTTGCAAATAAATCGATGTACTGATTGAAATTGGTCAGTAAAATATATTCGCCGAACTGGTCCAGCGGCAGCCCGGTGTAGCGGGGCAGCCAGTTCTCAACTATTTCGGGTTTTGTTTTCATGCTTTCTCGTTTTTAATCAACAGTTTCGTAGTTATTGACTATTTTTGCCCACTGTTTTTTCAACCAACAAAAATAACAATTTTAAGGTATCTTTCTGCATGAATTCAAATATTGTCCTGAATCTTCCGTATTTTAATTCCCGGATTCAAACTGAACAGGGCAACGAAGTTATTTTTGATGAATTCAGAAAAAAATGGGTGCGTCTTACCCCCGAAGAATGGGTCAGGCAGCAGCTTCTGATGTATCTTCACCTGCATCTGGGATATCCGGCCACCGCTATCGCCGTCGAAAAATCGCTCACCTACAACGGCATGACCCGCAGGCCCGATGCCGTGATCTCAGGCTGTAACGGACAGATTCTTATGGTGATTGAATGCAAGAAACCCGACGTGAATATTGATGAAAAAACTTTCCTGCAGGCAGCTACTTATACATCGGTCTTGGGCAATGCTTATATATTGATTACTAATGGATTAAGTCACTATGTTTGCAAAGCCGATGCAGCTTCTAAAAAATTGAATTTTCTACAGGAGATACCACCTTATGCCTTGCTCAATCCTTCTTAAGCGAAGGTTTTCGTACTGACACAAATCAGTGATAGGTTTGGATTAATCAGTGTCCGGTTAAGTATTTAACAATGTATTATAGGTTTAAAATATTCTATACATTAAAAATTTTCACATATTTGTATAATTGATTTTAGACAAAATGCAACTTATTCATTTCGGTTTTGTCTAAGTAAAAAACTGATTTCATGATTAAATTTGTGAAGTTTATATTCATTTTATTTACGGCTTCTATAGTTTGTAGTTGTAATGACGACGGGCAGTTTTTTTTACACAAAGAAAACAGTGTTTCAATTCCGGACAATTTAAAAGGTGTTTATGCATGGTCATATTCGCCGATTGATTCTGATACCGGATATTGCCCGGCAAATACGGATTTTATTTTTCATATCGAATTTGGCAATGACGATATTATCAGGTTTTATCGGAATAATGAGGAAATCATGCATGGTAAATTATTTAAGAGTACATATGGACAAGTTTATATTAAAGCTGAAGATTTTACCTATTCAGTGAGTAACGAGGGTGAATATTTACAAATTACCAACTTTCCTTTCAAA
>CAYSCE010000292.1:0-4267 GCA_964429475.1 uncultured Bacteroidaceae bacterium
AATGTCGCGAAGCAGGAAGTATTGTTTTGTATGATCCGAATTTCAGAAAAAACCATCTGAAGATTAAAGATCAGGTGATGCCCATGTTGCAGGAAAACTTCCGGTTGGCGCACATTACCAAAGGCTCGGACGAAGATTTTCAGAATATACTTGGAACGCCCGATCCAAAGGCCATTTACGATTACATTGTTTCGAACGGCGGAAAAATATTTATCCGCACCGCCAATAAAAATGGCGTAACCCTGTGTACGCCTACTGTTTTCAAACATTATCCGGTAAAAGATATTCCGGTCATCAGCACTGTAGGTGCTGGCGACACTTTTAATGCAGGTCTGCTGTATGCGCTGCGTCACAGCCACATTTCGGCCAATGAGCTGGAATTGTTGCCCGAAAAAAACTGGGATAAAATTATACGTACCGCCATTTCATTTGCCGAACACGTTTGCATGAGCTACGAAAATTATCTGTCGTGGGATTTTGCCCGCGAAGTATCCAACGGACACTAAATGATCAGCGGCTGAGATCCCAGATTATATCTCCGTTATAGCGGATGTAACCGGTTTTATCGCCATAATAAATGCGGTAAATACCTGGTTGTACATATTCAATATGGGTGTATGCCATCTTGCTGTAGTACTGTCCGAATATATCCGAAAATCCAAACATACCGTTGCTGGTAACCTTGTACAATCCTTCAGACGGGCCTTCAATTTTATTCCATTTGCTAAAAGGATATGAAATGTCGGTTGTGTAATTGTACATATAGTACCCGTCGTTGAAAAGCACACACATATTTTCTCCGGTTACTTTTGGCCTGTAGAGTCCTTCATAGAGAAAATTACCGGCAGTATCGGTCAGGTAATAATAGTTGCTACTTCGAACAACTGCTGTTCCATTGGAATCAAAAGGCTCTACAGCTGAAAGCCAGCCGTAGGTAGAAATCTGCCGCAGGACATTCCCATTAAGGCCTATCAGCATTGACTCATTTTTGGTAGAAACAATGGCACGTCCATGGCTGAACACAGCGGCTTTTTTGTATGGGCCGAATAATTGATTTCCCTTCAGATCGTAATAATAAAAACGGTTTCGGCGCGAAACAAGCACCAGTCCATCTCCAACAAGCAAAGGTCTGTCTGAATCAATAGATACGATTTCTGAACCGTCAGATGAGATTAAAGTAAATCCGGATTTTTTTTGCATGCTATAATAGCCTTCGCCCGCGACCGTGATGGATTTAGATTTCTTAGAGATTTTTTCGCCTTTTTCATTCACCAGGAAAAATTTTGCACCCTTCGATACTTTACGGTTACGATAAAGGTCGGGTGGCTCAATCCGGTTATATTTGCAGCGAAGCAGGCTTTTCCCCGACCGGTCAATCAATCCGAAACCTCTTTTGGAATACACAGTAGCAGTGCCATTCAGGAAAGGGTTTGCACGATACCATTTTGGAGCAATCACCATATTTCCGGATTCATCAATGTATCCGAAAAGCTCGGCCGGTTTCACGGCAGCAAGTCCTTCACTGAAAGGGAGTGCTTCACGATAAACATCGTCAATGACCCATTCACCATCGGTTCCGATATAGCCATATTTGGCACCTTTCAAAGATACGACAGCTTTTCCTTCAGAAAATGATGTGGCTTTTCTGAATTTTTCTTCAATCACCATTTCGCCCAGATGATTGATATATCCAAAGCTATTGTCTTTTTTCACCAGCGCCAGTCCGTCGCTGAATGGAAATGCTTTTGTGAAAACGGGATCTGAGATAGCATAGCCCGAAGAGTCGATGAATGTATAGCGGATTTTACTATTAAAGCACTTCATATTGCAAAAAAGATTGCCTCTTCTTTCAATCAATTGCGTGTGCACATATTTATTTAAAAACATGGGCGTTTTGGATCGATTGGGAAAAATGACAAGCCCTGGATCGCGACGTTCACCAACGCCCCTCTGTAGCTTCAACGAGTCGGGATTCACAGTGTACAGATTCAGTTTCTTGTTTTTCATAACCGAATCGGTGAATGTGTCAACCGGTCGCAAAAATTCCTGCAAAGAGTGTAAGGAAGAATAAATATTGCAGATTTTTTTATCCGTTTTATTTTTACTGTTCAGCGCAACATAGCAGGAATCAAACCTCCACACCTTGGCACTTGAACGCAGTTTTGAAATAAACTGCACATTCGGATAATACGTGAGTCCCGTATACGAAATGGTTCTCCACTTCCCAAGGGAGTCGATCCCGACAGACATATTGTAGTTGGTACCATAGTTTATTGTTACCTTATCTGTACTTTCCACAAAGTGGTATAAAAAATTTTCAAAGTACAGAAACATGTATTCATTCGGTGCAATGATACGACCCGATAAGTGATCAACTATGCCGAGTTTCAGCCGTCCCATAAACCGCAGAGGGCCAATGTTGAAATAACTCATGGTACCAAATATTCCGGTAAAAGATATATCGCGTTTGGGATCAACTTTTACATAATCATAAGTGGGCGGAATTAAATACTGCTGAGTTGCAACATTGATCAGACCAAATTTACCAATCAGGGTATCACGGCGCCAGGCCAGACCGCCCTGCCCTGCCATGATCGCAGCCGGCTGCAATAAGACTGTGCCCATAACATTAAGCCGGCGATAATTATCATATATTACCATTGGTTCCAGAGCCATGCCATCCCAACTGAAAAAATCCACTATGTCGCCATAAACACATTTTATAACATTGTCGATAATGGAAATTTCGTTGTATTTGATATCTGTCAAAACCTCACCCCGGGTGGTCATGACACCCTGGCGCACACCAATTTTCACTCTGCAAAGATCGCCGGATATGAACAGAATACTATCATACAAAGGCCGACAAATTTGCCGGCCGTCAGTATCCAACAACATCATTTTATTCTCATTGGTGCCGGCTACAAATCCTCTACCCTGCTCGAGCCGGAAAAATGAATAATCGCCCGGTAATACCTGAACTCCCTGCTCATTGAGTAATTGACGTCCGTTGGTGTTGACTGCAATAATCCAGCGACGACCAACAATAGTATCTGTTTGTAAATAAAAATAGCTGTATTGTATTTTCAGCACCAGCCCCGAATCGAGGTCAAACAGTCCCACTTTATCATCTTGTTGCACAATAAACTTCCGGTCGGTAAAATGTCTGATGCCTTGGTATTTTTCATCCGTATAAGAATTGCCCAGACTATCTATCAGCCACACGTTTCCGGAGTATACAATATAGCAACCTGCAACAGGAGACCCATCCACAGAGGCATCTTTCAGGTTTACCTTCAGCGGTTCATTGCCGTATACTGTATGCCATTTGTAATCCGACGAATTCTTGGTGGAGTAGAATGGTGCAGCATACAATGACCAGAGAGTCTGTTTTGCAAACCTGACCTGAGTTTCGGTTCCGAACCGGAGTAATTTTCCCGATCGAGGATGTAGCACAAACAAACTGTCGGCATTTTTCAATTCAATGAGATTGCCGTCGCTGGAGTATTCAGAAAACATAGCCGGGGCAAGAATTTCGCCTGCGCGATTGGCCAGACCATACAGATTATCAGCCGAGCGGAAAACAAAATAATTGTAGATTTCAAACGCATCCTGAGCTTCGAAGCTGTTTGCGGCATTTCCTGCAGTGTCATATATGGTAAGGCGATAACCATCATCGGCAATAAAGTTTCCGTTCAGCGTCTGTTCAATTCTCAGATATCGGGGCGGAATAATCTGTTGTGCCGGTGCTTTTACCAGGCCACACTTGCTGTTGCTGGTAACAATAAAGAGCTTTTTGTTTAAAACCTCCACCTTATCATAGAACCCGGTCACCATCATTTTCTGCTCAGGCGAAAACAAGGCTACGCCCGCTTTATTGTGCACCAAAAACATATTGACATTTGCCTGATACCGGATTTCCTGATAGACCGGAGCCAGCACAATTTTTCCATCAGTATCAATCAGTCCCGACAATTGATTTTGCCGGATAACGAGCGGCAGGCCGGTTTGTTGACATATGCCGGCCTGCCACATCAATAACAGAATGATTGGCTGAATCCACTTCATATAAAAATGGTCAGACTTCGAATAATATATTGAGCAAATCCTTGCTGGACTTCACAATCCCCTTTGCTCTTTTCAGGCTGAAATCAACACTTTCATTTTCGCGGGCTCTGACAAGTGCATCCATGTTTTTAGCAACTAAGGCATCACCTTTGGCATTGACTGCAACCAAAACAAATTCCTGCGACAGGTCCGGAATGGT
>CAYSCE010000293.1:0-4251 GCA_964429475.1 uncultured Bacteroidaceae bacterium
GGACAGAAATTCATTCCGGGAACCTTGAAAAAAATAGAATCACTGAACTTGTTGCGTCGTTCGCGAAATCAAAACTGTCTGATTGAAGTGGATGGCGGCGTGAATGAAAAAAATGCACAGGATATATTCGAAGCCGGCGCCGATGTTTTGGTAGCTGGTAATGCAGTATTTAAGGCTCCCGATCCGGAACAGGTCATAAAAAATCTGAAACGTATTTCCTAATAATGATTGCTGGCCAGCATCACCAGGGTGCACGCTCTGAGACATAAAATACCTTTCTGTGTCGCTTTCTGGTACAATTCATTGTTCTCGGCTCCCGGATTAAATATAATCCGTTCCGGATTCAGCGACAAAATATAATCTTCCCATTCTTTCTGATGCCGCTCGCCCAGATACAGCGTAACTGTATGTACCGAAAGCTTCTCCGGCCTGTTTTGCAGTATATCATAATTCCCTATTTTCCCTTTTTTTATTCCTATCGGTATCACAGTATGCCCATGCTCCGATAATCTCAGCGTCGCCAGATATGAATACCGCGAAGGATTCGGGCTCGCCCCGAGTACAAGCGTTGGTTTATCACTGGTTTCCATGGGATTAAATTTTAATAATAAATTACACTACCAGCTTATATGATGCTTCAGCGATACTAAAGTTTAATGAAGTAATCTTGCAAGTAATTGCAAATACAATTTGTTGTATTTCTGCTTTTTACATCGTTTTATTCAATGTATTTTGAATTTTTCACCGACGAGACCCTGTATTTAACAATACGAATTGTCATAAATTTCTTTTCAAATCAGCCAAATTGTCATAAAAAACCAGCAATCATGGCATGGAAAGGAATTTGATGGCCCTTTTTAAAAATCATAAAAAATGAATTTGGAATCATTCACCATAAAAAGCCAGGAAATAATCGCTTCGGCATTTCAGAAAGCGTTCGAAAATAAAAACCAGGCCATCGAAGACGTTCATATTCTGAGTACGTTGCTGGAACAGGATCAGCAGGTAACCCCGTATTTATTGAAAAAAACCGGGGCAAATGCTGTTGTCATGCAGCAACTATGCAACAAGGAAATTGAATCGCGGCCCAAAGTCGAAGGTGGACAGCCCTATCTGACGCCTTCAGGAATGAAAACCATTCAGCAAGCCATGGCCAAACAAAAAGAACTGGGCGACGAGTTCGTAAGCCTCGAACATATTCTGCTTGGACTGGTTGAAAGCGATGGTGTTGCTGAGCGGATTCTGAAGGATGCCGGTGTTACCGAGAAAGATCTGAAAACCGCTATTTCCGATTTGCGCAAAGGCAGCAAAGTCACCAGTGCCGGTGCCGAAAGTCAGTATAATGCGTTGAATAAATATGCCCGCAATCTGAATGACCTCGCGCTGAAAGGCAAGCTGGATCCGGTAATCGGGCGCGACGAAGAAATACGCCGGCTGTTGCAGATTCTGACACGACGCACCAAAAACAATCCTATTCTGATTGGAGAACCGGGTGTTGGTAAAACCGCCATTGCCGAAGGGCTTGCGCACCGTATCATCAAAGGCGACGTGCCCGAAAACCTTCGCGACAAAGTAATTTATTCACTCGATATGGGCGCGCTTATCGCCGGAGCCAAGTTCCAGGGCGAGTTTGAAGAACGTCTGAAAAGTGTCATCAAAGAAGTCATTGACAGCGAAGGGCAGATTATTCTGTTTATTGATGAAATCCACACACTTGTGGGAGCCGGCGCCAATCAAAGTGCCATGGATGCTGCCAACATTCTGAAGCCTGCGCTGGCACGTGGCGAGCTGCGGGCCGTGGGTGCAACAACATTGAACGAATATCAGAAATATTTCGAAAAAGACAAAGCTCTCGAACGTCGTTTTCAGGTGGTCATGGTCGACGAACCATCGCCGGCTGATTCGGTCAGCATTTTGCGCGGTCTGAAGGAACGTTACGAAACCCATCATCAGGTGCGCATTATGGACGAAGCCATACTGGCGGCAGTGGAACTTTCGAACCGTTATATCACCGACCGTTTCCTGCCGGATAAAGCTATTGACCTGATTGACGAAGCAGCCAGCAAACTGCGTCTCGAAATCAATTCGGTACCCGAAGAACTTGATGAACTGGAGCGCCGTATACGTCAATTAGAAATTGAACGCGAAGCCATCAAGCGCGAAAAAGATGAAGCGAAATTAAATCAGCTCAACAAGGAAATCGGCCAGCTGAGCGATCTCCGTAATGTGCTTACCGCACAATGGCGCGAAGAAAAAGAAGTGGTTGATAAAATTCAGCAGACAAAAAAATCGATTGAAGATTATAAATTCGAAGCCGAGCAAGCCGAGCGTTCGGGCGACTATGGTAAGGTTGCAGAGCTGCGTTACGGTAAAATAAAAGAAGCCGAAACTCAGTTGCATGAGTTGGAAGAATCCGTTAAAAATAAAAAATCAGGTCACGCGCTTATCAACGAAGAAGTAGATGCAGAGCAGATTGCAGAGATTGTAGCACGTTGGACCGGCATTCCGCTGAGCCGAATGTTGCAAAGCGAAAAAGAAAAATTACTACACCTTGAAGAAGAACTGCACAAACGGGTGATTGGCCAGAATGCAGCCATCGAAGCCGTCAGCGATGCTATCCGCCGAAGCCGCAGCGGACTCAGCGATGAAAAAAGACCGATTGGCTCATTCATTTTTCTGGGTACTACAGGTGTCGGAAAGACAGAATTGGCGCGGGCTTTAGCCGAGTATATGTTCAACGACGAAAACAGTATGGTGCGCATCGACATGAGCGAATATCAGGAACGACACAGTGTTTCAAGACTCATTGGTGCGCCTCCGGGCTATGTGGGATATGATGAAAGCGGCCAGCTGACCGAAGCGGTGCGACGTAAACCCTACAGTGTGGTGCTGCTCGATGAAATTGAAAAAGCACACCCCGATGTGTTCAATATATTACTTCAGGTACTCGACGAAGGCCGTCTGACCGATAACAAGGGACGCACAGCCAATTTCAGGAATACCATCATCATTATGACCAGCAACCTGGGTTCTGAAATTATCCGCGACAATTACGATGACATGCCGTCGGGAAGCGAAGCACAGATTTTCCGCAAAACACGCGAAGAAGTTTTTGATTTGCTGCGACACACGCTGCGACCCGAATTTCTGAACCGCGTGGATGAGATTATTATGTTCAAACCACTGCTGCCTGAAGAAATAAAAGAGGTTGTAAAACTGCAACTGGCACAATTGATTCAAATGCTCGATGCGCAGGGTATTAAATTTCAATACACTCCGGATGCGCTGGATGGCCTGGCCGATGAAGGATATGACCCGCAACTGGGTGCACGGCCAATTAAACGACTGATTCAACGAAAAATCATCAACGAATTATCAAAGCAGATGCTGGCCGGAACTGTTGATAAAGAGCATGGTGTCAAACTTGATATCATTGACGGACAATATGTGTTTTTACCTGTAAAATGATATAAATCACTGGTAAAAATTGCATCTTAATATTTGATGTAGTACCTTTGCATAGTAATCAAAATGGAAAATCACTCAGGATTTTTTATAAAATCCATTTTTAATAAACGCTGAAACTCTTGACATATGAAAAAGCTGATTTTTTTATTAACCTTTATCGCAGGCGTTGGCTTGTATGCGCAGGCACAGGTAAATCCGCATGCAATCGGAGTTCGTCTGAGCGGAGACGGAGATATCAATGGCGCTGAAATATCGTACCAGCACGGTATGGGCGATGCCAACCGTCTTGAGGTGGATCTTGGATTCAGTGGAAACGACTTGCACAACCGCATGTATCTCATTGGTATGTATCATTGGGACTGGCATCTGACGGGCGGTCTGAACTGGTATGTTGGTCCCGGCGCCGGCATTGGCTTTTATCACTGGGACTATGACGATGATTATATCAATATTGCCGTAGGTGGACAGATTGGCCTTGAGTACGATTTCAACGTCAAAGGCGCTCCGATTCTGCTCAGTCTGGATGCACGCCCCATGTGGGATTTATTAGGCGACGACCATGCCGGATTGGGCTATAGCCTGGCACTCGGCATCAGATATACTTTCTGATTTTGCCTGACATAACACCCATTATCAATTGTTTTCCAATATGAAAAATCATCTTGGGTTCATAAATATATTAATTCTTATTGTCATGCTCAACGGTCTGTTTTCCTGCAAATCTATTCCCAAAGGAGTTGATGCTATGCAAAATTTCGAGGCTGAAAAATATCTTGGCCAATG
>CAYSCE010000294.1:0-4225 GCA_964429475.1 uncultured Bacteroidaceae bacterium
GAAGAGTTCGGAACTCTTCGAGGGTTAATTGTGGCCGGAACGATGGAATGTCGTAACAACCCGCTATTTTGAGACAGCCTCATTGCTACTTCGAACAGCGGCTGCTAATAATGAAAATCGCTGATTTTGACCGTGATGATTTTTCCCGGATCGGTATAGCTTTCGAGATGCGTTTTGTAAGCAATGGTGCTTTTATCGATAAAATAAAAATCACGTCCGGGTTTTGATTCAAACTCATTTTCAAAATAAAAATTGACCGGCGCATTTATTTTTTTCGGTGGCAATGACCCGTTGATGGTAATCAGATATAATGTGTTGTTGATCTGACTGCGTTCAGTTTCGGTGGGGGTAATGCTGAGAATGAGTGCCAGACTTGAATCGGGTGACCAGGCAATTCCGCAAAGCGTGTGCGGACCATGTTTTGCAATCAGTATTTCGCGTTTAGAACGGTGCTGAATGTCATATTCAAAAACAGTATCGGCTTCGCTGTAGTACAGATAATTACTGTCGAGCAATGATACAAAGCGTGGCGAATACAAACATTTCTGCACTTCATTCGGCAATGCTATTTTCCAGCCGCTGGTATCCGTTACGATGTAATCGGTATAAAACTCGGTGGCCACTTTTTCAAGAAAAAACTGCGCTTTGCCTTGTGTAAAGCAAAGCAGCAAAACAAAGGCGAATGTCAGGCGCAGCCTGCTGCCTAATGCTGAATGACTATTTGTTGCGTGTGGTTCGATGTTGCTGTTTTTATCTGCAGCAAATATACACCTTCCGGCAGGAACAAAATGTTAAGAAATCCTTCAGTTTTTTCGGAAATATTTTGCTGCATCATGGTGCGGCCGGTCAGATCGCGGATAAGCACTTCTGCATCATTGAATGACTGCGGCAATGAATAATACAACAGATTCTGCGCCGGATTCGGATATATACGGATGATTTCAGCCGTTTCATTCAATCCGGTGCAGTCATTGAACGTGATGGTGATTGTATCGCTGCTGCTACAGCCAAAAGTTGAAACAACAACTGAGATGGGAAAGCTTCCATAACCTCCGGTCAAAGCTGTGTCAACAATTAAATATCTGGTATCATCACCGGTAGACCATGCATAGTCTCCGGCAGACGGACCGCCGTCCAGCGTGATTTGACCATTCCCGCAGAAGGCAGTGTCAGAGCCAAGTTCTACCACCGGATAACCAAACGATTCGACCGTCTGCGTCAGTGAATTGTTGGTTGATTCCACATCATGCGAATTGTACAATTGCACTTCAATCAGGTATGTATACGGATGAACAGTCATGTCCAGCGGCACGCTGAAAGTGTGCGAAATAATCTGTTGCGGCATGATGGGCGATGTCAACACAATGGTGTCCATCACTACATTCAGCCAACCTTCGTTGAGAGCCACTGCTATTGTATCACCGGCAGGAATGATGTTGGCAAAATTGGTATTCTGCATCCACACTGTAATGGAGTCTGTCCCATGTTCACAGGCATCAACAATGGTATCCATGGCAATCATGGCCAGATCGTAGTCGGGACGTTCATACACCGAAAAATCATCGAAAGCAAAACCATCATAGACGGTTTTTGTTCCGATCGGAACCGGCCAGTTGTATACGAACCTGAATTTTACATACGGAGCACCGGCCAATTGCGGAATAGCATGGCGGGCCAGTTTCCATGAGGTCATCGTGTCGCCTGTCCAGGAATTTCCATAGGATATGCTGTTATACCAATTGAGTGTATCACCGACATTTCCGATGTTACTCCACATGTAATTATCTGTTGTATACTGAATGTATACGCCATCGCCTGGTTCAATGTTGACAAAATACCTGAATTCAACCTGAGGCATGGAGAGATCTGAGAAATCGAAACACGGACTTTCAACGAACGAAAACAATGGCTGTGTGAAACCATTATTGCAGGTCGACCACGCAGTAGCACCGCTGAATGCGTTGTTGATCACCAGTCCCGAAGGTGTTCCGGGCTGCCAAAGTGTATCGGTTGCCATCCAGGTCTGAATGCCGGATTCGAAGTTGTCAAAATACGGATACGTGTTTATTTGAGGTTGTTTGATAACTATTACGCTCGCCGTATCGTTTGCATGATTGATGTCAAGCAACAAAGCGGATCTTACTATTACCTCATGCTGTCCGATGGCGGAAAAATCAAAAAGCTGATTCGAAACCACTCCGCTATTGGCTCCTGATGCAATGTTGGTGGTTATGGTATCGGCAGTCCAGGTGGTGCCGCCATCAACTGAAATCTGCACAGGGAGCTGCGTTAATGCTACTGTTCCTTCATTGCCGACAATAAAATAAACCGGCGAAGTAGCCACATCGCAACCGCCGTTTGGGCCTGTGATTGCAGTAATTGCGGCATCAACGCCCCGATCCGAAATATGAATATTATCAAATGCAAACCCTTCTTCATTATAAAAATTTCCTGCGCCAAACAGCACGCGGAGCCGGATTCCGGAATAGGCAGTCAATGGCAGCATGCTGTGTCTTACTGTAATCCAACCATTACTTCCGTTGGCATCGGCACCGGTCCATCCCGGAGCATTGTTGGCAATGCCGTCCACATCGTAATCGTTGTACCATGCTGTATCGCCGTATGCGCCAAGTGTATGCCAGCTGTTGCCGCCATCGGCCGAGTACTGCACCTGTGCACCGTCCCAGCCACCTTCGGCTTCGTACCAAACATCCATTTCGAGCCATGGATCAGCCATGGCACTTAAATCAAAACAGGGACTCTGCACATAACTCAATTCATTCAGATTATAATTTCCGGTCAGATTTGTCACCCAGCATTGCGTGCCGGCTGAGGCTGTATCAATCACCGTGTTTTCGGGTTCGCCCAGTTGCCACGAATTGTTTGTACCACCTGCTGTCCAGTTGCCATTGCCCGATTCAAAACTTTCAGAATAAGGGAATGTATTGATGGAAATAACCGATGATACCATGGCCGAATCGCGGTTGTTGCCTGTGTTCTCATCGCCGGCCGCGGTTATGCGCACATGCACATTGTACATGCCGGGCGTTGACAGGTTAACGGTTTGCGTAAATGTATACTGAAGCGAATCTCCTGAAAGGATGGTTGGCAGCGCTTCTGCGGTTGACCATGTAGTGCCGCCGTTGATTGAGAATTGCGCTGTAGCTCCGCTTTCATCCACCGACCCGTTGTTGTAAAAGGTGGCCTGCACATTTTCTGCTGCGCTCATGCCGCATCCCGACTGAGGTGCGTCGACCGATAAAACAATCATGTCTTGTCCGAGCAATTCAAATTCATAAGCACCCATATCCGGATTGGTCAGATTTCGTGCGGTTCCCAGTATATCATGCGTAACAGTTGCCATCGGCAAACCCAGATTATTCAAAGCTGCGTTGGTAAATTCAAATGAATTTGTTCCTGAAAAAACAGGATCAATTTCCACGGAGTGTGTGTCGAAACCCGCAGTGGTAGCGGCAGTACGCCATGCTGCAATATCGGCACAGTTGGTCGATCCGTATTTTCCAAGATAGGTTCCGCTGACATTGAAGTTATTATAATCGCATTGCGACACATAATTATTGGAAACGGATGTTGCTGAAATCTCAATGGCGTAGCCTCCTCCGATATTTTCAATATTATTATTCAGCAGACGAATATTTCCGTAGCCAGCTGAAGAATTGATGTACAATGCCCGACCTGCAGTGGTGCTGCCGCTTTGCATGCGTACGGTATTGAAGGCTACATCGACATAATTGCAATTGTACGGATAAATGCCACGCAAGGTGGCGGTGTTGTTTTTCTGCAACAGAAAATTATTGGCAATGAGTATCGGTGCCAATGCGCTCCCATTGAAATCGCGGATGTAGAGCAGATCTCCGGCAGCTCCATCGGCGATGATGGTGTTGCGGGTTACGGCCACATTGCCTTTTCCATAGCGCAAATAAACTCCACTGAAATTTGAGGTGTTTGCTGTGGTTGTCACCACATTGCTGGCCTGCAGCAGGATGCGGCGCCGCAAGGCCTCGTGCAAGGCCAGAAGATCGACAACCGGCCAGGAATATCCGCCCTCTTTCCGGCGGGTAATTCGGGCATCGATTTGCGCGGCCGCCTGATACAGAAAGTCTTCGTCGCTCCGAGCCAGCCTGGATACCTGGTCCAGGGCTCGAACCGCTTGCCGGTTATAGGTACGCTGCAATATCGGAATCAGCTCATGGCGGATACGGTT
>CAYSCE010000295.1:0-4197 GCA_964429475.1 uncultured Bacteroidaceae bacterium
CACAATATTAGAAACATATTTATCACATTGGACTTTGCAAATGCAAGTGTTTTTGTCCGGTTAGCGAAATAACCTTGCATTAGAGAATCTGTTGCTGCAGTTTTGAAATCATACAAATCATTTTTTATTTTTCGCCCATCATTTCAAAATAACTTCAACTATTACTGTGAGTGTTTGTTAGCCTGAGGCGCGCCATCTTCTTCGTTGCCATCGACTCGAAGTATTACTATACATCTTCGTCTTGTCGCCTCGAATATAGCGCACCTCAGACTTTTTCAGCAGGCCCTAAGTAAGGCTGAAATAAGTGGGTTGTTCAAAACAAAGATTGCATGAAGATAATTTCAAAAATGTTCTTATATTGCGTATAATTAAAACACATCACCATGAGCGAATTCCAGTTTGAAAGCAACGAAACCCAATTGGGCAAATGGACGCTGAATTACAAAGGTCCGGATGGAAAAGTATTTTTAGGTCCACTGATTGTAACCAACATGCGCCTGCTGTTTAATGCCAAATTCGACCAATGGGAAGGTCTTACGCATGTGCACGGTCTGAATTACACACATGGATACATCATTATTCCAAAAGAAATGATTGCCGATATCAGAACTGAAAAAAGTTTTCTGAAGAAAAAAGTGATCGTGCGTTTAAACAACGGGCAGGAACACATTTTTGATTACGGTATGCTGGGTATTGATAAAATTGTTGAGGCTATTCAGGCACGATAACAAACTTTTGCAGTTTCACTGCCGACGTCTGCCTTGCCATTCAGATAAAATTCCATGTCAGCTAACGCTGACGATGAAATGTCGGAGTTAATCAGGTCTGCCCACAATCACAATATTCATCGAGCGCACGCCATAGGGCAGGTCGGTAATTTTGGTGCCGGAAATGTCCATCCAGCGCAGGCGTGTGAGTTCATCAAAAAACGAAGGGAAACTGCTGATATCAGTATTCGAAATATTAAGACTTTCAAGGTTCGTCAGCTCATTGAAAAAAGAAGGAAAACTGCTGACTTTGGTGTTGCTCATATCGAGCACACGCAAAGAGGTAAGCTCGTGAAAAAACGAAGGAAATGAAGTAATGGGATTGCCCGATAAATCAAGTACTTCGAGGTTTTTAAATTCGCTGAAATAGGTTGGAAAAGAAGTGAAGCTGTTGTTTTCGGCTTCAATCACACGCAGCTGTTTCAGGTCGCTGAAAAACGAAGGCCACGAGCTGAATTGGTTGTTGCTGATATACAGCTCCCGCATGTTTTTAAGATTGCTGAAAAAAGCCGGCCAATCGCTCAGGTTCTGGCCTCTGATATCAAGCACTATTACGTCTTCGGGATTTTTCACGGCAGCTTCGATGTTATAGAAAACGCCCGGATTCTGCGGTATATAACTGTTCTGCACCTGAGGTTCGTTGTAATTGTACTGAACATTGTTGTTGTTGTAATCTGTGTTGTTATAACCGGTGTTGTTGTAGCCAGTATTATTGTTGTTATTGGTGTTATTGGTGTTATTATAATAATTATTGTAGTTATCCGATGTATTGTAATTATTGCTTTGCGGCACTGGCAGCCCGCTTTCGGAATCGCGCATCACCAGAATTGAGCTGATGTTATTATTCCATGGCGCGAAATCGCCGGTGGCAGTCCAGTCGTTTTCTATCACCAGATAATGGCCGCGGAAGCCGGTTTCATCAAAGATGACAATCCATGTTCCCGCAGGAACCCTGATTGATCCGATGCGGTTGTTGAAGGCATCGGAAAGTCCTTCAGGATTGTAATGACTGTATAGATTGCGCGAATCGCCCAGAAAATTTTCCTTGTCATAAACGGTAACAGCGTCGTTCTGAGCTACGCTGGTGGCTGAGATCAGGGCAAGCAGGAGGAGAACGGAGATGTGTTTCATGGTGGCTTGTTTTAATGTGTGCGAAGTTAAAAAACTTCGCACAGCTGACGTGTTATATTTGTGAAAAGTCGGGAAACTTCGAACAGCGAAGGCGAAAAAATTCAACTTTTTAACGCGCCGCGATGACAAAAACAATGCCGTTTGGTTGAGAAAATATTTGAAATAAATCCTCAGCTTTTTATAAAAAGGATATATCTTGCAATAGAAAACAATCATTCAGGATGAAAAAGCTTCTTGTCATTTCAGCAACATTATTTGCCGGCAGTTTGATGCTACATTTCGCACATATTCCCGGACATGGGGCAACCATGCTGTTGTCCATTTTATTTTTTATCATACATAACACCATTTATTTTATAAAAAACATACGCAGCAAACCCGACCGGGTTTTTGCATTCCTGACCATCAATGCGTTTGCGTATTATTTGTTCACACGCTTTTATTTCTGGGCCAATTCAGGAATTGTGCTGATTATTTCAATGCTGCTTTTACTTACATGGCTTGGATTTCATTTTTTCAAAAAAGCATCGTTTTCAGCATTGCAGATTGTGGTGGTCTCATCTTTTGTTGTGGTGTCTGCCACCAGCTTTGTACATGCCGACCGGATATTTTACATGTTCAATGCGCCATATCTGAAAGAACGTACGGCGAGCGAAAACTATGAATTATGGGACCGATACAGCTGGTTTCTGTATCTGGCCGGAAAATATGATGAAGCAGAATCAGCCAACAAAACAGCTCTGAAAGGCGTACAGGAATTACTTAAAAAAGACCAGCCTCTCGAGATTTGGCGTGATAGTGAAAAGTTACTGCTTATGCGGCACGAAAAAATCAGGTCACGATCATGGTACGAGTATTCCGACCTGCCGTATATTTATTGAACATTTTATCGTAAATCAATTCAATAAAGCAATCATCTGCCAAATTTTTCCGATTGCTTAAATATACAGTTTCGCATGCAATGTGTTATATTTGCATGTATGTCACACTATCATTTCCACGGGAAGCTGCAGCAGATGATTGAATATGCTGAATCGGGCACTGAGTCCGATGTTGATCAGATTTTTTTACACTTGACAACTGCATCCGATTTTGCTATGACGCGATTTGTTGATTTTGCGCTGAGTGTGGTTGAATCAGCAGCCGGACATGAAAGAATTCGTTTTTATTTGTTTCATGGAACGCAGATTCAGCGCAATTATGCAAGCCTGTATTTCAATCGCCTCGGTGAATGGGAAATTGTAAAAGCCGCATTCGATGAGGGACTGATTGATGAGGTACAGGCGTTTGCAAGATAAGGCGTTCTTTATTTTACTTTGTGAAATATCAGTAACTTTACATTCCGAAGATCGTCGAACAAAAAAATCAAATTCACTTCAATCTGCGATGAAAAAGTTTTTACTGTTTTTTTTACTTGCGAGCTGGACATTATTAATCAACAGTTTCAGTGTTAATGCACAGGAAAACAAGCTGCCTGCATTTATCAGCGACAGTCTGGATAATTACATTAAAACCGCTGTTAACGACTGGAATATTCCGGGACTCGCCGTAGCGGTTGTAAAAGACGGAAAAGTTGTTTTCATGAAAGGCTATGGCGTGACAAAGGCCGGGAGTAATGAGCCCGTTGATGAAAACACACTTTTCATGATCGGCTCCAACACAAAGGCATTTACAGCAACCTCGCTGGCCCTGTTACAGGAAGCAGGACAATTATCAATGAATGATAAAGTTCAGAAATGGCTGCCCTACTTCAGGCTGCGTGATTCGCTGGCATCTGCCGACATCAGAATCTGCGACCTGCTGTCGCACCGGATTGGATTTGAGACTTTTCAGGGCGACTTCACTTATTGGACATCGGATCTGACGAGGGAGGAAATCATTCGGAAAATGGCATTGATTCATGCGCCATATCCGTTCCGTACAAAATGGGGTTATTGCAATGCTGCCTTTGTTACTGCCGGCGAAATCATTCCAGCTGTCACCGGCAGAAAATGGGAAGATGTTGTCAGGGACAGTATATTGAAACCCCTGCATATGGATCGCACGCTGCTGATGTCAGCTGAATTAAAAAACGCCAAAAATATTGCGTTTCCACACACGCTGATTGACAATAAAATATCACAGATCAGGTTTGCCAATCTCGACAATCTGGCAGCGGCCGGCAGCATGGTGTCGAGTGTATCTGACATGACACACTGGCTTCTGGCGCAGCTTTCAATGGGACAATACAACCAGATTCCGGCAATACCGGCCGGTGCCATCCAACGCATCCGCGACCCATATTCCATTCTCACCTCCG
>CAYSCE010000296.1:0-4175 GCA_964429475.1 uncultured Bacteroidaceae bacterium
ATGATTAATCTGATCGTTGCCGGCAGCGCAAAGGAAATTCCTGTTTCGAAAAACATACAGGCCGGATTTATCCTCAATAAGAATCAGGTACTGATGCTTCGTGTGGCCATTGCGTACAGTGAGCTGGGGCTGAATTATGCGTCATTAAAAAATAATCCGTTCAGTGTTATACTTATTACCACTCCGCTCAAAATTCCCAAAGCGCCCGAAGGTGGCCGCGATAACGGAGCGCAGGAACGCGAGGTTATGACCACCAATCAATCCATGGTGCGCGGCCAGCAGACTCCGTTCGGACAAGCAACGCCGGGAATGTACGGACAGCCGGGTGGTGGTGTGTATTATAATTCATCATCGCCGTCCACGCAGGACGGAGCCTCGAAAACCGATAAAATCACCATTCGCAGTATTGTGTTATCGGAATAAAACCAGATGAGTTTTTGATTATTGTTTTTCCCTCAAAAAGCTGCCACTTATACATGGTCATTTCACACCCGAAAATTTCAGTACATTTGTTTGCTCAAACACTATGAAAAAACTGCATCTGCTTGTTCTGCGGTCGTACATCGGACCATTGCTGCTCACGTTCTGCATTGCGCTGTTCGTGCTGCTGATGCAGTTCTTGTGGAAATACATCGATGATCTGGTGGGTAAAGGACTCGATTTCTGGATTGTCGGACAATTGCTGTTTTATGCGTCGGCTACGTTTGTTCCCATGGCATTGCCACTGGCCATTTTGCTGGCTTCGCTCATGACATTCGGAAATCTGGGCGAACACTACGAACTTGTAGCCGCCAAAGCCTCCGGCATTTCATTCCGCAAAATCATGATGCCACTGGTGATTTTATCTTTGCTTATCAGTGGTCTGGGATTTTATTTCAGCAATCAGGTGTTGCCGGTGGCCAACCTTAAAATGTGGTCGCTGCTGTACGATGTGAAAGACCAGAAGCCCGCTCTGAATATACGTGAAGGGATTTTTTATCATGACATTGACAACTATGTCATTAAAGTAGGTGAGAAGGATAAAGACGGTCAGACCATTCGCCGTGTGCTGGTGTACGATCATACCAATGCGGGTGGAAACACTACGTTGACGGTTGCTCAGGAAGGCAAAATGGAAACCACCGAAGATAAACGCACTTTGATTTTTACTTTGCGCAACGGCACCAATTATCATGAACCCAGGGACAATTCGAAAAGCCTTACACGAAGGCCCATGCAGCGGATTCATTTTGATGAGGAAGTGCTGCGCTTCGACTTGTCTTCGTTCTCGATGAGCCGTACCAGCGAAGATCTTTTCAAGGAGCATTACCAGATGATGAACCTGAAGCAATTGTATACGTCTATTGATACTCTGAAGCACAACCGCTCATTCCGGCAGGGTATGTTTGCCGATCAGTTCAAAAAATCACTGAGCTACTACTACAACTTTTATATCCTGAAAAAACGTCCGCCCATTACACATATGGAATTTAAGAGCAAGTCCTTTGATGAATTGAACAAGGATCTTGATGCGGCACAGAACAGGATGGCTATGTCCGAAGCCATTGGCAAAGCCAGAGCCAATTCAATGATGATTGACAATTACAGCAAGGAGATTGGCACCAAAGACAAAGTACTTATCAAGCACTGGGTCGAAATTCATCGTAAATTTACTTTGTCCATTGCCTGTTTGCTGTTGTTTTTTATTGGTGCACCTCTGGGTGCCATCATCCGAAAAGGAGGACTGGGAATGCCTCTGGTGGTATCGGTCATTGTTTTTATTTTGTATTATATCATTTCCATTACCGGCGAAAAGTTTGTAAAAGAAGGCGCACTGGCTCCCGAAATCGGCATGTGGATTTCATCAGCTGTTCTGCTGCCTTTTGGAATCTGGCTCACCATAAAAACAACAGCCGACAGTCCTTTGATGGAATCGGATCGCTGGGTGAAATTTACAGAAAGAATCGGTCGTTTCTTCCGTTCCAAACGCAGAAAAAATGAGAATCCTGCAGGTCTGTCATAAGTCGCCCTTTCCGCCTGCCGAAGGTGGTCCTATGGCCATGAAAGCCATTCGTGACGGATTGATGACTGCCGGACATCAGGTGCATACTTTTACATTGAGTACACCCAGGTTTACCGTGAGCGATGCATTAGCCGCACAAATAAAGGATTTCAGCTATTCTCCTATTGACACATCGGTGTATATCTGGCCGGCATTCCGCGATTTATGTCTGAACCGCTCGCATCATATTACACGCTTTTACAATCGCAACATAGCGGAACAATTGCAGCAATTTCTTTCAAAGTCGGCGTTTGATGCGGTTCTGATTGAAAGCATTTTTATGATGCCGTATTTCGCACTCATGCGTAAAATTTTTTCAGGACCGATTATACTTCGCGCTCACAATGTTGAACATCTCATCTGGGAGCGGATTGCAGCAAACGAAAAAAATATCCTTAAGAAAAAATATCTCAACATTCTTGCGAAACAGCTGAAACGATTCGAACTGAATTGCTTTCTGCAGGCCGATGCCATTGCGGCTATCAGCCATGTTGATACTGACACTGTCCGCAAAATGGCTCCAACAGCCGATGTTGAGACGATCCCTTTTGCTGTTGAATTGAAAAAACAGTCACAAACAAAAAATGTTTTTGATGCACGTTTCGGACATATCGGATCGATGGACTGGGCGCCCAATACCGAAGGTATTGACTGGTTTCTGAAACAGGTATGGCCAGCTGTTGTTCAAAAAAATCCGAAGGCTGAATTTCATCTGGCCGGCCGTAACATGCCACCGCGTTTCGTCAGCAATCCGGACATCCATCTGTTTGTTGAAGGTGAAGTTGACAGTGCCGAGAATTTTATGTTGTCGCTTGATGCGCTTGTTGTACCCTTGTTTTCGGGCAGTGGTGTGCGCATAAAAATTGCCGAAGCTTTGTCACTTGGCGTGCCGGTGATCACAACTCCTGTTGGCTGCGAAGGATTGCAGGTGACTAACGGAAAAGATATTATTATCTGTAACGATGATCAGCACATGATTTCAGAAATCTGCGATGTAATTGCTGATCCCCGGAAATTACACGATATTGCTGCAGCAGGCATGAATACTATACAACAGCATCATTCACCTGAAATCATTACCAACAATCTGATCACACTGATTGAACGAAAAATGACATCATGAATCGTCCAAAATTATTTGTGATATTACCCCGTATTCCATGGCCTCTTGAAAAAGGAGACAAACTGCGGTCGTATTATTTTATGAAAGGCTTGAGCGAGCACTATGACATCACATTATTTGCTTTATATGATGAGCGATATAGTAACGAGGTCGTTGAAAAAATAAAAGAAGTTTCAACTGAATATCATTTTTTCCGCATTCATTTGTTGTCGGTTTTATTTCATGCAATAGGAGCATTGTTTAGCGGAAAACCTTTTCAGGTGGCTTATTTCACCAGTTTCAGACTTAAACGGGCGGTGCGAAAAGCTGCCCGGCAGCAACAACCGAAGGCTGTCTTCTGTCAGTTGGTGCGGACTGCACAATATGCACGCGGACTTGGTTGCATTAAAATACTGGATTATCAGGATACCTTGTCGCTGGGCATGAAACGCCGTGCTGCCTCGGCATCGGGATTACAGAAAATGTTTTTGAAATCCGAAGGTAAGCGTCTGATGCGCTACGAAGCTCAGGTGGCAGCCTGGTTTGATCATACGCTGATTATTACGGATCAGGACAAAGATGAACTACCGGTAAGCGAGGCCAAAGTGCATGTAATTCCGAATGGCGTTGATACCAGTTATTATTCACCGGTTGACTGCGACATCCGTCATGAGATGTTGTTTGTGGGCAATATGTCCTATCCGCCCAACATCAATGCAATGGAATATTTTGTGGAACACGTGTTACCGGGTGTTGTTGAACGTATTCCTGATGCGGAGCTGGTTATAGCCGGAGCAAAACCGCATGGGCGGGTGAGGATGCTGGCATCGGATCATGTGATTGTAACCGGCTGGGTTGATGATCCGCGCGAATACTACAAAAGTTCTGCATTGTTTATTGCACCGATGCAGATTGGTACCGGACTGCAGAATAAATTGCTCGAAGCCATGTCGATGCAAAGACCATGTATCACAACCGATCTTGCAAACAACGCACTGGGAGCCAGGCATGGCGATGAAATTCTGGTGGCTG
>CAYSCE010000297.1:0-4163 GCA_964429475.1 uncultured Bacteroidaceae bacterium
TCGCAGTGGAATAAAAACCATTATTCTGTCCGAAGACAACCGCAAAGACCTGGGTGAAATCGAAGACCGCTACCTCGAAGATATGGATTTTCATTTTATCCGCGAGATGAAGGATGTGCTGCCGCTGGTGATGTAGGCACGAAGCATGCGGCATGAGGCTTGCGGCTTGCGGCATAAGGCTTGCGGCTGCTGTTGGGTGTAGTCTTTTTTTCGGAGTTGTGAGGTTGAGTCTGGAGACTCAACCCGCCAGAATTACTTTTTCAGACTACACCCAACAGTCAGAGCACAGGGCGCAACGCGCAGGGCACAGGGCACAAAGCCTTAAACCTGATGACTGACGACTGTCGCCTGACGACTGTCGCCTGATGACTATCGCCTGATGTCTGACGCCTTTTAAACACGCAACGCTGATCCACCGCTACGCCGCGGCGTAAGACTGATGGCTAGCTGAAAGCTGATTGCTGAAATCTCTGTCTTAATGACAATTTCTACTGAATATAAAACCGGTACATATCGCGGATAGCCAGGCGGGTGGCCTTGGACGTGATGCCAACGGTTTTTTTCATTCCCCCGGTTTTGCGGAAATACATATTACCGAAAATCCACCAGCCGGCTTTTACCACAAAAACATTGAGCATCTTTAAATAATAGGTATGTTCTTCGGGAATAGCCTGAATGAGGAAATCGTATGCTTTTGCCACCTGATGCGAATCAATCAGTTCCTTTGCTTCGTTGTAAAGCTCAAGCCCGTTAAAACGCGATTCGGAGCCACTGATGACATTCGATGTTTTAATGGGTAAAACAAAGAACACATCCGGAAAAAATATCATGGCCGAACGGCTCACACGCGCCGTTCTGAGTCCTTCGTTGATATCGGCTTTCGGAACGCAAAGTACTTTCATACATCAGTTGTTTAAGTAAAGATGAACCGTTCCAGTTAAAGTCCGCTTTCTGATTCCGCTTAAACGAAGTTCGTACACATCGCAGATATAATAATAAACTCCTTCAGAGGATATCACGCCCGTGTCCTTGTTTTTACCGTCCCACATAATGTCCGGATCGTGCGTGGTAAACACCACCAAACCCCAGCGATCGAATATTTCAATATCAATCGACTCTACAAAATCGTATGGGAAAGGAGTAAAGAAATCGTTGATTCCGTCACCGTTTGGTGTGAATACATTGGGCAACTGATACAAATCGCATTGGTCAATATCGACACAAACAATGTTTGAAAAGTCGCTGCTGTTGCCGGCTGTATCAACTGCAACCACTGCATAGCAGCCAGCCACCGAAGTAATTCCCTGATGTGTATAGGTAGTAATCATGGGGTCTGCAACTGTATCAATCATCACAAATTCACCTTCCTGAATCGAAGAAAAATAAATTTCATATCCGCCCACATCCCCATCGCCACAATCGGTCATAGGATTTGTCCAGGTGAGAATATTACTGACATCGTTACAGTTTACAGAAACATCAAGCGTCACAGTACAGGGCGGTTCTACATCCATAGGCGTTTCGCAGACTTCCTGCGAAAAATTCCGGATCGGATATACAAAACCCGGCAGCGAATAAGAACCAATGGTTTCAACTTTATAACAATACGATTTTCCATTCACCAGTCCGGTGTCGAGAAATTGCTTGTTGTGCGAAATACCAATGGAATCAAACACCGATGTCAAATCATTGAAGCGATATATAATGGTGCTGTCGTTGTTCCATGGAACCAGATAATCCCAGCTCAGCAACAGACTCTGGTCGAGCTGAGCAATGGACAGATATACCGATGAAGCCGGATAGGCCGATGAATAAAATGTATACGTTCCTGTACCTCCGGCATACATCAGATCGATGCGGTAATGGTATGGATCGGCCACAGTATTTAAAGCAGCATCATTAAAAGTGGTATCATTCAACCCGGCATTGGATGCGACAAATGAATAGGCTGCGCCGGAATAACCGGTAGACCTGTAAATATCGTAACGGTATGGCCCGGTATACACAGTTGTATCAAAATCATCGGGTTTCGACCAGGCCACATACATCGTTCCGGCCGTTGTTGAAGTGGCAGTAACACTGACATTGGTCAAAACCGGTGTGTCATCCGTCAGCTGAATACAGGCTTCGTTCGAGGCCTGACTTTCGGCGCCGTTTGCAAACCATGCGGTAACCATATAGCAATATTCGTTTCCGTGCGGAAGCCCCATTCCGAGATTGTCGTCAACAAAAGTCGTATCGTTTATATCCTGAGTTGTGGCAATCAGATAATACCCTGTCCATGCCGGAACGCCGGTCTCACAGCCCGAAGGAACGTAGCCGCTTGATCCGGATTTGCGGAATATTTTATATCCTGATGCACCCGTACAAATTTCTTTATTCCATATAATTGACGCGGCATTTCCGGCAGGTGATGCACTCAGATTTTCAGGAGCCGGTGCAATCACGCTAAAATTGGTTTCGGCCTGAGCCGGCGTTTTGTCCGATATTTTATACACCGAAATATTGTCAAGGCCCCAGTGATCGTAATAGCGGCCGGTTGCTTCGAACTGAATCCAGCGGAAACGCGTATTGGCACTGAAAGACGAATCGGGCGCCACCACCGAATAATTATTCCAGCCAATCAGGTTCTGCACATGTCCGCCCTCGCCCGGCGACAGGCTTGGATCCCAATACGCCATTGTGTGCCACGGCCCGTTGAGTCCACTGACGCTGTATTGCAGGTAAATTCCTTCATCTGGTTCATCGGGTCCTTCACAATCTGTATTTGGATTTCCGGTATGATCGCTGAAACGCATATCGAAAACAATCATATAGTTTCCGGCTGTAATATCCAGCGAAGGGGTCGATAAAAAGCGCGGAGCCGTAGTATCTGATCCAAACCAAAGATAGGTTGAGCCGTCCCACCCAGCACCGCATGGATTATTGAACATAACCGACACATTCGAATAAAACGGAGTCACCTGCCAGTTTTCGAAATCATAGGTGCAATCACAGGTACTTAAACTATCCTCGAGATCGGCCCTGAAAATCATGTGATATGGATCGGGCCGTACATGCTCGCACGACACCGGCCAGTTGAAATCGGACGAAACAGTGTAGCGGTCGCGGACAGGCTGTATAAATGTTGCAGGATTGCTGCCCAGCATCAGCGGCTCTCCGGAAGCAGTCAGTGCAATGGTGTCGATACCCGCGTATGTGGCAGTCACCGTGCTGTTATAAATTGTGCCTGCGATCAGACAGGTATCGGCAGGTGCAGTAATGACAGGAGTTTCGGGTGTGCAATCAATAACATTCACCAAAACATCGCGCATGATAGAACCCAGAAATACGCCATTGCGGTATTTTGAAACTTTTACAGCGTAGTTAAAAAAACCTTTTACCAGCGGTGTGTTCCACGTAAGCCAGCCGGTACTGGCATCAATTGTAAACAGTGACGATGCAGTCGGATAATAATAACCGTTAATGGCACCACCATTCTCGCCGCGACAGGGAATCAGTGAATAGACCAGTTGGTCGCCATCGGCATCATAGGCCGAAAAATCAATACTGTTGGATGAACCGCGGCAAACATTCATTCTTGGCTTTTCATGAAATACAGGTGACTTCAGTCCGGGCAAAAACGGACTGACGACGAGTTCGGCCTCCGCATAAATATCCGTAATAAGCGACATGGGAACATTCTTCACATTCAGACTGCGTACTTTATATGAAACAAACATTTTAAATGTGGACGGACCGGAATAAGTATGGGTACCGGAATAAACAACTTTTTTCAATTCACCCGGCAAATCAGTAACCGACGCAACCGGAAGAAAGGAATAGGTGCTGTCGCCCCAGTTGATTTCAACAATGGTATCAACCGGACTGGGGTCGTACAGGTAAAAAACAATATTACCCCTGTAAGTAAGCTGGTTCACATTTTCATACGTCAGCTCCAATGATTTTACATTCATTGAAAAAGCTGAAGTACAGGCCCAGATCAAAAGAATTATAAAAGTGGCAGTTAGTTTCATTACACGTGTTGCTGGCAGCAAATATAAGCCAACGTAAAAGTACAAAAAAAATTGTTGAATAACCAACAGAATAAATGAAAAGTCAAATACTGATTTATGGCATTTTTTGACATTTCGCTATAGATGCGAGATATACTCGACAAAGCA
>CAYSCE010000298.1:0-4157 GCA_964429475.1 uncultured Bacteroidaceae bacterium
ACTGCGGCATGCGTCTTACCGTGGGCTCAGGAATGCCTTGCGGAACGTTTTTCTGATTGATGCTTTTTGCTTCCATAGTGTTCCTTTTTTGATGACACAAAGGTATATTCATTTTTCTTAATAAAGATATTTTTCTTTATTTATTTTTTTGACGCTCACGCCCGAATATCTGAAACATGTAATAAAATAAGCTATTCGTGTATGCTTTTCATAAATTCATACATAAAATACACAAGGAAAAAAATCACTGTTTATTGATATTTTTCTTTATTAAAACACTCTTTACATTATATTATGGCTTAAAGAAAGTACTTCAACCAAAATATTGTACATTTGAAATCATGTGGACATGCCCGGAATGCAAACGAAAATTCAGATCGACCAACCAGTCGCATTCGTGCAGGCTGGCTGATCCTGACATGCATTTCCGGAATAAACCCGATACTTTGCGGGCAACGTACGAGAAACTTCTTTCGGTTACACGGGAATTTGGACCGTATGATATAAATGTTGTGCAATCAGCCATCTTTCTGAAAACGAAATCCACCTATGTTGAAGTGAAAACGCGCAAAACGCATCTGATAATAATGTTTTTCCTGGGACGTGAAGTGACTGAATTTCCGATGTCGCGCGCGGTGCGCATGTCAAAAAACAAAGTTGCGCATGAACTGCATGTACAACAACCCGACGACATTGATGAACAAGTGATACGCTGGTTGAAAGAATCTTATGAATTGGTAAAATAAGAATATGAATATCAAAGACTTTATACAGAACGACCGCTTTGCAAAACTGCTGGGTATTGAGCTTGTTGAAGCTGCGCCGGGACATGCGGTGACTCAAATGGAAATCACAGACGAACATCTGAATGCTGTGAACATGGCGCAGGGTGGCGCATTGTTTACCCTGGCCGATCTGGCGCTGGCAGCAGCTTCGAATGCACATGGCCCCGTAGCGGTTTCCATTCAGTCCGAAATAAAATATTTCAAACCCGCCGCAAAAGGGCTGCTGACGGCCGAAGCCAGCGAAATATCGTGCAGCAGCAAACTGGCAACTTATTCGGTGCATATCCGTAATAAAGACGGAGAACTGGTTGCAGCTTTTCAGGGAATGGTATATCGAAAAACAGAATCTTCACAGTCATGAATAAAATATTGCTGATCATTGCTTTATTTCCGCTGCTGGCTTCAGGTCAAAACAGTATTGTGTCAACGCCCAACACCAACGTTTTATACCGGGGACTGAACAATCCGGTTCAATGTGCTGTGATGGGCGTTCCATGCGAAACATTGATGCTTACCAGTCAGGCTCAAAATATCCATATTACAGGAGGCGGTTGCAACTATATTGTATATACATGGAATCGGGGTCCGGTGAAATTCATCGTTCAGTCACGCACGGACAGCGCAGTGCTGGACACCTTTTCGCTGGCTGTTGCCGATGTACCTGATCCTAAGGCACGGTTTCATATAGGTCGGTTCCACGAAATGCTAAAAGACTTCATTATCGTTTCCAATCCGGTGTGGGAAAAATTTAATATCCCGTTCAAGGTGATTGAATTTGACTTGTATTTTTATCACGAGGATAAGGAAATGTTTTATGTGACCAATACGGGAGCCGTATTCAATGATGAAACATTGAAGAAAATTGGTCAGTTGAGACGCGAAGATGAAATCATCCTCAGGCGCATTGTGCTTGATGTTGATGGTCAGACACTGTCGTATATTGTGTATGACAGATACATCATCCAATAATTCTGATTCTGTGAAAAGTATATTTGAAATGCATCTGATCATCTGAAAAAAAACAAAATGAGCCGAATAAAAATATTGTTGATGTCTGTATTTGCACTGTCAGCGCTGACCGCTGCAGGCCAGTTTCCATGCGGTTGTGAAAAGAATCCTCCGGTTTGTCATGACTGCCTTTGTCAAACAGAGACATTGAAAAACAACGCAAAGGTCTTTTATCATTATGATTGCGATTCACTGTATATTACATTGCTGGGCACCACCGGAGATACCATTCCATTATTCAGGGAGGAAATGGAAATGACTGATTATGTTCGCATGATACCAATGGTGTCGCACGACGCACAAAACTCCGTGCTGTTCACTACCTATTGTTCAGGTGGATTTGTCATGTGTTCATGGTCATTGGTTGACAAAGCCACCGGAAATTACCTTGCTGATTTCAACAACATTATTTTTACCGATACGCTTCAGAACACCATACTTCATATTACCGATGATTACTCTCTGAAGCTTTATGTCATGGACGCGAAAAAAGAGTTTAATATTGATTACTCCAGAGAAAAATGCGAAAAAGCAATTTCAAGCTTTTGCAGTGGATATTACCCAAGTGATTTTTTTGCAGTGGAGCAACCCGATGCAACTCATTTAAAAGTCACGTACAAAATTCTGGATGAGGCCATCAGCAAAGAATGTCAGGATGAATCTATAATGATTGATTTGAATGAATATCTGAAATGAAACGGCTGCTACAACATATTTTCGTTGCTGCTGCCGGACTGCTGCTGATTATGCAGATTCAGACTGTCCGGGCACAAATCACACCCGGCGCGCTGCGCGATACGGCTATGCAGTCGGAATTATTGAGAAGGACTCAGGATTTCGACAGCTTATTGCTGATGAATGTTTCATCCTTCTGGAAAGATGACCATGCGATATTTGGATATGGATTCATTGATTCGGAGCCATTTTACGTCAACATTCGTTTCAAAGTAAAAAAAGACACACTGTGGTGTCTTGAATATAAGTCGCTGCATAAAAGAAAAATAAAAAACACTGAAACGCTGAAAACGGCTGGCAGTCTTCAAATCGGTGAATTATTTACCTTTGAACAAGATTCTGCAGAACTGAAAAACAAACCGGAAAAAACAATTGTAACATCGGATGGCCCTGAATGGTCGCTGATGATTATTGATCACAAGGCTAATTTGCTAAAGTTATTTCAGTCGACAAATGAATTATGGCTGTATAAAGAGGAACAGCGGGAGCTGATATATGGCCTTATTCTTCAGACAGAGGGTTTTTTAATAAACAGAAAACAACGAAAGTAATACAGTTGTTTTAACAAATGCAGCAGTATATTTTGCTGTTTAATTTTGTATTTTTATTTTCCCGAATCCATAGTAAAACCAAAATGGAATATATGATGGATCAAGAGCTCTTACAAAGAGACGTAATCATCATCCACCGTGTCATGCTGAATTCATTTCAGTATCTGCGGTGGATGATGAGCCACGCATGATAGATCCTGAAACGAGTTCAGGATGACACCATGCGTGGTAGTTCTTAATTGGCTTGTTATTTAAATTTCATTTTGAGTATAACTATCAAATAACGCTGTAAAAGGAAATAATTTACTATTTTTACACCGTAACTGTACCATATGAACAGCATAGAAATCTGCTTTACTCCGGCCCTGTACGGGCATATCATGACTGAGCCGCCGTTTACAGTGGCCATTGTTGATATTTTGCGCGCTACCACTTCCATTTGTGCTGCCTTCGACAATCAGGTAAAGGAAATTATTCCGGTTGCCACCACCGAAGAGGCATTGGATTACAAACATCAGGGATATCTGATCGCTGCTGAGCGCAATGGCATCAAGCTCGATTTTGCCGACTTTGGAAATTCGCCCGATAATTTCACCAAAGAACATGTGCGCGGCCGCAGCATTGTATACAGCACCACCAATGGCACACAGACCATCAAGCAAATCAACAACGGCAAGCCGGTTGTGATTGCCTCTTTCATCAACCTGACAGCCGTTTCAAAATACATTGCCAGCCGTAATCAGAATGTGGTGATTGTGTGTGCCGGCTGGAAAAATAAATTCAATCTGGAAGATTCTGTTTTTGCCGGAGCTCTTACCGCCGAACTGTTAAAGCTGGGCCTGACCATGAACTGCGATTCTGCTCAGGCAGCGGTCGATCTGTGGTCCATCGCAAAATCAAATCCGATGGCTTATATACAAAAGGCCATGCATCGCGAGCGATTGAAAAAGCTGAACCTCGATTCCATTCTGGAATACTGCTTCACACCTGACATTACAGACGTAGTACCGGTTTTCGACGGACACAAAATTATTAATGCAACACTGAATGAATAAAATTCTGAGGCCCATCGCAGTCC
>CAYSCE010000299.1:0-4153 GCA_964429475.1 uncultured Bacteroidaceae bacterium
AATTCCCCACGCAAAAAAATCCTATCTTTGTAATGCCATTTTTGCTGATGTATGGAGAAAAAACCAGGAAAAAATCTGTTGGAGAGAATTGTGTGGATTGCCGCAGTGGCTGTGACTTTTCTGCTGCTGATTGCCATCTGCTCGCCATTGTTTTCACCGGCAAAAATGTGGATCCCTGCTTTTTTCGGACTCGCCTACCCGTATCTGGCTATTCTGGCTGTTATGTGTTCGGTGATTTTGCTTTTTATCAACTACAAAAAAGCGCTGGTGCCGCTGGCGTTTCTGCTGGCCGGTTTCGGACCTTTCAGCCATTCGTTTAAATTCACTTCTTCAACGCCTGCTTTCTCGCCCCAGCAGACCGATTTAAAAATTCTGAGTCAGAATGTGAAGCTGTTTGGTGTGTATGATGCTTCAGGAAAAAATACACGTGACAGTGTGCTGGAACTGATTGATATTGAAGATCCGGATATAGCTTGTTTTCAGGAATTCTACAATCACGACAGCGTCTCCAATAAAGCCATTCATGGTTTTATGTCGGTCGGACATTTTCAGGACTATTATGTTACTCCGTATTCGAAAGTGGGCAAAAATGGCTATCTGGGGATGATTCTTTTTTCCCGTTTTCCGATTGTGGACAATGGCGTCATTAAAAACAAATCGGGATCGGGAAAGAGTGTTTTTGCCATCTGGTGCGATCTGGCCATTAATGAAGACACGATCAGGATCTACAATATTCATCTGCAGTCGATCGGATTTACATCAACCGAAGAAAGTTTATTTGCCGAAGACAACAATAACAAAGAGCTTGAAAATAAATCGAAAGCAACCGTACGTAAGCTGAAAGCCGCATTTGTGCGTCGCGCAGGACAGGTTGAAATGTTATCGGAGCATATCAAAAATTGCAAACACCCGGTATTTCTGGCAGGCGATTTCAACGATACACCGGTCTCGCATACATACCGGCATTTGTCTTCGGATTTGAATGATGCGTTTTTAAAAAGCGGTACCCGCGGTATGGGCAAGACCTACAACGGGCCATTTCCCTCGTTCCGCATTGATTATATTTTATTTCCGGACGGATATGAGTCGGCTGAATTTAAAATCATGAATTACCGCTACAGTGACCATTTCCCGATTTCGTGCAGATTCAGAAAAAAATAAGATGAAAAAGTTTGAACTCATCAGCGATTTTGTTCCGACAGGTGATCAGCCCGAAGCCATCCGGCAGCTGACTGATGGCCTGAATGCAGGTGAGTTGTTTCAGACATTGCTGGGTGTAACCGGTTCGGGAAAAACATTTACTGTAGCCAATGTAATTTCACAGGTAAACAGACCTACACTGATTTTAAGTCACAACAAAACACTTGCAGCTCAGTTATATTCGGAGTTCAAGCAGTTTTTTCCCAACAATGCAGTTGAATATTTTGTGTCGTATTACGATTACTATCAGCCCGAAGCCTATCTGCCCATCAGCGATACATACATTGAAAAGGATTTGTCGATTAATGAAGAAATTGAGAAATTCAGGCTGAGTGCGACTTCGTCGTTGTTGAGCGGCCGGCGCGATGTGATTGTGGTGTCATCGGTGTCATGTATTTATGGTATCGGCAATCCGCATGATTTTACGGAACATTTGATTGAGCTTCGCACAGGAGAAAAGAAGACCGCGAAATTTGTTGTCAACGCTTTGGTGGATGCATTGTATTCGCGCAATGACTTTGAGATTAAGCGTGGCACGTTCCGGCTGAAAGGAGATACGCTTGATGTATATCCGGGCTATGCCGATACTGCTTACAGAATTATTTTCTTTGATAAGGAAGTGGAAAGTATTGCCACGTTTGATCCGATCACAGGCCGCAGTGGTGAAAAAATGGAGATGCTCAGAATTTATCCGGCCAGCATTTTTATGACCACCAAAGATAAGCTGGCTGAGGCGTTGAATGATATATATGTCGATCTTGGCTCCCAGTGCGACTTTCTGCGTCAGATTGGAAAAGATATTGAGGCTAAGCGACTGGAAGACCGTGTGAATTACGATCTGGAAATGATGAAGGAACTTGGTTATTGTTCGGGTATTGAAAATTATTCGCGCTATTTCGATCAGCGTAAACCCGGCACCAGACCTTATTGTCTGATAGATTATTTTCCGGATGATTTTCTGCTGGTGGTGGATGAAAGTCATGCAACGGTGCCTCAGGTACGCGGCATGTATGGTGGCGACCGCTCGCGCAAACAGGTGCTGGTGGATTTCGGATTCCGCCTGCCATCGGCGATGGACAACCGTCCATTGAAGTTTGATGAATTCGAAGCCTTGCTGAATCAGACCATTTTTGTGTCGGCCACGCCTGCCGATTATGAACTGATGAAATGCGAAGGCGTGTATGTTGAACAGGTCATCCGGCCGACCGGTATTCCCGACCCTGAAGTATTGGTGCGGCCTTCGGCCAATCAGGTGGATGATTTGCTGAATGAAATCAAAAATCAGATTGACAAAGACGAGCGCACACTGGTGACCACGCTCACCAAGCGCATGGCCGAAGAGCTCACCAAATATATGTTTGAACTCAACATTCCCTGCAAATATATTCACAGCGATGTTGAAACTTTTGAACGGGTTGAAATATTGCAGGAATTGCGCCGCGGCGACATTAAAGTTGTGGTTGGTGTAAACCTGTTGCGCGAAGGATTGGATCTGCCGGAAGTCACGCTGGTAGCCATTCTCGATGCCGACAAGGAAGGATTTCTGCGCAACGAACGGAGTCTGATTCAGACAGCAGGGCGTGCAGCGCGCAACATCAACAGCCGGGTGATTTTATATGCGGCCAAAACCACTGAATCCATGCGGAAAATGATGGAAGAAACCGGTCGCCGCCGAAACAAGCAAATTGAATACAATACCGCCCATAATATTACACCTGTTTCTGTACAGAAAATGTTGTCTGATGGCTTTGAAGGCAGTCGCAAAGCGGAAATGCGTTATTATATAGAACCCGAAGAAATGTCACTGGCAGCTGATCCGCTGGTCCCCTACATGACGAAAGATGCATTGAAAAAGCGTATTGATGCGGTGAAAAAAGAAATGGAAAAAGCCGCCAAAGAACTTGATTTTATTACGGCTGCACATCATCGGGATGAAATGCTGGCCCTTCAGAAATTGTTGCATGAAACCCCGTGATATCACCCATCCGGTTCTGAAAAGTTACGCAACTTTTCTGATGCTTGAAAAAGCATTGTCCGGAAATTCCATCGACGCCTATATTCACGATGTGGGACTGTTTATGCGATGGAACGAACAGGTCGCCAAAAACAAGGCGCTGCGCGACATTCTGAAAGACGATATTCATGAATTTGTGCAATGGCTGAGCGATATTGAGATGACACCCCGTTCGCAGGCACGCATTATTTCCGGCATCAAATCTTTTTTTGCGTTTTGCTTTATGGATGGTCTGACTGATGGAAATCCGGCAGAGCTGATTGAATTACCCCGCATGGGAAAACATCTGCCCATGGTGCTTACGCTGGATGAAATAAACCGTATGCTGAAATGCATCGACCTGTCGAAAAACGATGGACACCGCAATAAAGCCATAATCGAAACGCTGTATGCATGCGGGTTGCGCGTATCGGAGCTGGTTAATCTGTCGTTTACTGATTTGTTTTTCGATGATGAATTTATCCGCGTCATTGGTAAAGGAAATAAGGAAAGGCTGGTCCCAATTGGCAAAGAGGCCATGAAGGCCCTGAAAATGTATATTGATTCAAGTCGTGTTTTTTTTCCGGTGGTCCGCAATCATGAGCATTTCATTTTTCTGAATCAGCGCGGGAAGCAGCTTACAAGAGCTTCGGTGTTTAATATTGTAAAGTTGTTGGCCGATGCTGCCGGCATCAAAAAGAACATCAGTCCGCATACTTTCCGGCATTCGTTTGCCACGCATCTGGTTGAAAATGGCGCCGATCTGCGCGCTGTGCAGGAATTGCTGGGACACAGCAGCATTACTACCACCGAAATTTATGCACATCTCAGCCGCGAGTATCTGCGCGATGAAGTGTTGAAATATCATCCGATGTATCGGTGAGGATAACTGGTTAACGGTTATTGGTTATTGGTTATTGGTTATTGGTTATTGGTTATTGGTTATTGGTTATTGGTTAT
>CAYSCE010000300.1:0-4148 GCA_964429475.1 uncultured Bacteroidaceae bacterium
TGAAGGCCTTGTTACCGGACCGACCATGAGCATTTCATGGGGAGAATACGAAGAGTATTCCTTAAATATAATAATTCCTTCAGATTCTGTTTCATGGTCTGATGGTTCAGTTACTGTAGGAAATACAAATCCGCTCTTTGTTAACTCGGTTACCAATACAACGTATACTGGGTCATTCTACCGCTCTGGTTGCCCGATTGTTTCAAACAGCGTTTCAATTACAGTAAATCCGCTTCCATCAACACCAACAGCCAACAATTCTACTCAATGTGGTGTTGCTGTGCCTGCCTGCTCGGTTAATTCTACTTCAGGCGCTCCCATCCCGACTTTCAACTGGTATAACGTACCAACCGGCGGAACTCCGCTCGCAGGCATTACCGGAGCTACCTACACCGGAGCTGCCATCAGCACAACTACATATTTTTATGTAGCAGAATATGATGGAACCTGTGAAAGTGAAAGAGTAATGGTTACTGCTACTGTCGGAGCTGCACCTGCTTTGACAATTACTACAGATCAGTCTGCCTGTAATAATGCTGCTGCATCACTTACTGTAACTTCTTTACTGAGCGATTTTGACTCCTACGTATGGACACCAAGTACAGATTTGTACACAGATGCAGCCGGTACAATTCCTTATGTAGATGGTACAAGTGTCAGTACTGTTTATTTCAAAACAGCCACTGCCGGTGTTTATACAATAACATGTTCTTCTAATAATTCCGGTAATGGTTGTTCAAATGTTGCAACATCGAATGTGACTGTTTTACCTTCAGCCATTACAGCAACTGCTTCTGAAACCGAATTCTGCCACAGTGGAAGTTCCAGCATCAGTGTTACTCCTGCCACAGGATATGGTGTTGCTACTTTCCAGTGGATGAGCTCAACCGACAATGTAACTTTCAGCGATATTGTTGGCGCAAACGCCATTTCATACACAACCCCGGTTATTACCGATACCATGTATTACAAAATGCTGGTTGAACTCGGCGCCACAACTTGCACTGAGTCGAATGTTGCTATCATCAATATAAACAACCCACAGGTTGTTTCTACTACCCCTGCTACCCGTTGCGGTGATGGTACCGTTACTCTTTCTGCAAGCGGACAGCCTGGTACAACCATGAATTGGTACGACGCTGCCACCGGAGGAAATTTCCTTGCTTCGGGTGCATCGTTTGTGACACCGGTTCTTACAGATACTACTGATTTTTATGTAGCAGCTGCATACCCGGGTACTGAATTTGGTGGAAGACTGGCACCGGCCGGCACATCAACTACAACAGCCTCCAGCTATGGACTCGTTTTCACAGCTGTGAAACCATTCACCCTTTACTCTGTTGATGTATATGCAACCACAGCAGGCAATGTTATCGTTCAGCTGCAAAACAGCGCAGGCACTATCCTGATTACGGACACATTCCCGGTTGTTGCTGGTGGCGCTACCACAGCACAGGCTCTTCCGCTCAATTATTCCATTCCTGCAGGTACCGACTTACGACTCATTGCCAAGTCATCACCCAGCATGGTTCGGGAATCAGCTTTGGGCGGATTCCCTTATTCATTGGGCGCCAACGGTCAGATTACCAGCGGTTATATCACCGGTACTTCTCCAACTTATTATTTCTTCTATAACTGGGTAATGAGCGGCGAATGTGAATCAGCTCGTACAGCAGTTTCTGCAAACATTAAAACCGCTCCGGTTATCACTGTTGCAGCAAACGATTCAACCATTTGTCAGAACGAATCAGTCACCCTCACAGCAACCAGCGCCAACGATCCGGACTATGCCTATTCATGGACTCCGGTTGTAGCTACTGGTGCCACACTCAATGATTCTCCGATGACAACCACAACCTACAATGTTGTTGCAACCGATAGCACCGGCGGAATCAACGATGGTTGTATTGCCTATGGTTCGGTTACTGTCACTGTTAATCCAATTCCAACCGATGTAGTGATTACAGCTTCTGATGCCAGCCTCTGTGCAGGCGACGCATTGCAGCTTTCAGCTACAGCTACTTCAAACGCCGATGTTAGTCTGAATTATGCAGAAGGCTTTGACACATGGCCTCCGGTTGATTGGACATTTATAAACGGTGGTTCAGGAAACAACTGGGTAGCCGGAACAACAACCTATGCCGGAGCTGGTTCTATGAAATATGGTTACAACTCTGCCAATCCTGCCAATGCCTGGGCAATTACTCCTGGTCTTGACCTGACTGCTGGTGTTAATTACACGCTGACTTTCTGGTATAAGGTTGCCAGCAGTACTTTCCCCGAAGACCTCAGAATCACTGTTGGTAATGACGCAACTATTGTCGGTCAAACCACTGTGCTTTGGGATAACAATGGTGATACAGCCTTAACGAATACTACTTTTGCACAGGCTACTATTGTTTATAATCCGACCGTTTCAGGAACATATTTCTTTGGTTTCAACTGCTATTCCGATGCTAATATGTTCAACCTTTTTGTTGACGAAGTGAGCATTACTGGTTCTGCATCAAATCCTGTAACTTATGAATGGACTTCGGTTCCTGCCGGATTTACCTCCAGCGATCAAGCCCCTGCTTCATTCACTCCTGCAACAACAGCTCAGTATATTGTAACTGTTGAAAACACTTATGGTTGTACAGCCTCTGCCGACACTAATGTTGTTGTCAACCCGCTCCCGATTGTTTATCTTGGTTCGGATCAGGATATCTGTGACACAACAACCATCACCCTCGATGCCGGTAACCCGGGCTCAACCTATACCTGGTCAACCGGCGGAACCAGCCAGACCGAAGATGTTCTTGGTTCTGACCTGGGCGCAGGTGCCAATGTGGTTTCTGTTACTGTAACCACTGCTGCCGGCTGTATCGGATTTGACGATGTTACCATTAATGTTACCATCTGCGACGGAATCGAAGATCCTTCGGTTCAGATTTCATACTACCCGAATCCCGCTACCGATCAGTTGAACCTCGATCTGAGCCAGCTGCCAAGCGGTGACTATCGTTTCGAACTGCTCGATATGCAGGGACAGAAAGTCATTGACCGCATCATCATCAACGATGGTTCTGTAATGACACTTTCTCTTACTGATGTTGCTCCTGGTTCATACATTATCAGTGTAACCGGAAACAACAACAGCTTCCGTAACTACCTCAGCATTCAGAAATAATCTCTGATAATTGCTATTCCGAAACCGCCTCAGCAATGGGGCGGTTTTTTTATGCCAGTACTACCCGGTGCACAACGCTCTGCTTCGATGCTATAAACACCTGTACTGATTTTGTTGACAACTTTCAATTTGTCCATTTCCGGATTTCTATTACATTTGTACGTTGATATATTGCTGATATGGATTCATTTGTTGTTTCTGCCCGTAAATACCGCCCGGCTTCGTTTAAAAGCGTTGTCGGACAGGAAACTATTGTCAAGACTCTGCAGAATGCCATCATCAATAATCATCTGGCGCAGGCATTTTTATTCACAGGTCCGCGTGGGGTTGGTAAAACCACCTGTGCGCGTATCATGGCCAAAACCATCAACTGCACGAATCTGACTCCCGAAGGCGAAGCCTGCAACGAGTGTATATCGTGTCAGTCTTTCAACAGTTCGGCATCTTTCAATATTCATGAACTCGATGCGGCTTCGAACAATTCGGTTGAAGATATTCGCAATCTGGTAGAACAGGTGCGGGTGCCGCCACAGGAGGGAAAATTCAAGATTTACATCATCGATGAGGTTCATATGTTGTCAGCCAACGCTTTCAATGCGTTTCTGAAAACACTGGAAGAACCTCCGGCCTACGCCAAATTTATTCTGGCTACCACCGAACGTCACAAAATTATTCCAACCATTTTGTCGCGTTGCCAGATTTATAATTTCAAACGCATTTCGGTCGAAGACATTGCCGGGCATCTGGCTTATGTGGCCGAAAGCGAAGGAATCAATGCCGAATCGGATGCATTGCACATCATAGCACAAAAAGCCGATGGTGCCCTGCGCGATGCCCTTTCCATCTTCGATCAGATGGTGACTTTCAGCGGCAACCAGATCACCTATCGTTCGGTTATCGAGAATCTGAATATTCTTGACTTTGACAATTTTTTCCAATTCACTGATTTCTTCATTCGCGGTGATTACAAAAATGCGCT
>CAYSCE010000301.1:0-4147 GCA_964429475.1 uncultured Bacteroidaceae bacterium
CTGCACATAAAGTTGATGGACTTACAGAAGCAGTACCTGCTGCCGGTGTTCCAGTACAAAGTACCGCAATGTTTGTCCAGGTGAAAATTCCTTGTGGATTGCGGGCAGCGTTGCCACCTGAAATCATTTTATCTGAATTTGCTGTGCCAGCAGCCGATGACAACCAAGCTGTAGCAGCAGCTTTCGTCCGGTTATTAAAATCAGCATTTGAAGCCCCACGAAGCCCAACCTCAAATTCATTATCTGCAACTGTTGTTGCTGATGCATATTTAAATTGTATGTTTCCAGTTGTTTCATACAAAATAATCTGAAATGAATAATCATCCGCTCCTCCATAGTCTTCATAATGCCGCCACTCTACAATAAATGTCCTGTTAGGCGCTGTTCCGAGTGTCTGCGATCGTAATGAGCCACCGGCTAATCCCTGCAAATCATCTCCCATGGCAGAAATAACATTATTGGTTGTTCCGGTACTTAATGGGTAATAAGTGTTCGATAGAGTGCTTCCAAGGGCAATCCAACCATCGTTGGATATACTAACCGTAGTGTAGCTAATACAATTATACTGAAAAGTAAAGCCGATAGGAATTGCTTGATAAACACCATAATCAGTCGTTCCAGTTGTATGCTCGGTGTATCCTGCTGTCAGGTAGGTTGGGGCTCCCGCGGCCTGAGTAAATGAATAATTTGTTGCAACCTGCGCTTCAAGTTTTCCTGTCAGAATTAAAGAAAAAATGAATATGAGGCTTACTTTGAAAATGTTCTGAACTAATTTTAACCCTTTATTTGTCATGACTCTAATTTTTCGATTGATAAAACCAATTACTTCGTTTTTGTCTGAATGCGGGTCTGATAATCTACCGCAATTTCATATCCCAACAGGTTTTTTGTATCGAGCAACGCATCCTTGATTTTATAGGTCAGCTCCTGGTCTGCTGTTATCCATGCATTCTCCTTTTCAATATTGAAACTGGTTTCGAATGCAAGTCCAAGTGTTTTTAAATGTTTGTCGAGCATCGCAACATCTGACTGTGACTTAATTCCTCTTACAGAATAAATCAATATTACAGCAGGGCCATTGTATGCCACAGCAGGTATCTGAGAACTACCCGGGCATGAGAACACTGCTTTCCATCCTTGACCGCTGCCTGCACCATCCGAGTGGAAAACGAATATGAAGCTTCCTTTAGTTGTTGAAAGCTTTGTTTTTAATAAATTATTCTTGTCGTATGTGTCAATCAGCGATGACTCATCAACCTGACCTTCATAAACTGAAAGCCAGTCGCCATCGCCCAAAGCAAATTCCATAAATTCAACAGAGAGCTCGGCAATCCCAAACGGATTATTTACCGTGTAAATCAAATCCTCGTTGGGTTTGTATTCACCTGCGCTACCACCACTATCATAAAAATAGCCGTTGCAGGTTGAAACCGATCCGTTTCCAATCGTGAACGACTGCCCCTGAACCCCCAAAAAACACAACAAAGCACCCAGCGTAAAAAGTGTAATTTTCATATGTAATTTTTAATTTGTTCCCCTTTTTAAAATTCAAAAGCCAAACCTGATAATCCCCCCCGGAACTATTCAGACTTGGCTTCTTTTTCCGCAAATGAACTCTTTATCCCAACAAAAGACAAAATGGTCTTGAAAAACTTGTATCAAATTGAGTTTTTTCACTTCCTTCGGCCGGATTTTTCATTCAGTTTTGGAAAATTTACCCCTTAGATGCCCAATTGGCAGAAAAGTTTAACTGACTCTTGAAATAATTTAGCCTAATTATCAACATTGGTTGATAACCGGGATTTTTTTATCTACAGAAAGTGATTATTTCACCAATATAATGGTGTTTATCAGCGACTTAAATATCCTCCAGCTGACCGTTTAAATTTTCCCATTCAGCCATAGTTTGTTCCAATTGCTTTTTCAAATTGGTATATTGAGTGGCTAAATGACTGTAATCCTGGCTGTTGGAAATTTGATCGGGACTATTTAGCTGATTTTCAATGATTAACATCGCGGACTCAATTTCGCTGATGCTTGTTTCTGCGTCTGAAATCTGTCTTTCTATTTTTCTCTTTTGACGATCTTTTTCCTTGTTATCCAGATACTGCTGCTTCGATGCACTGATTTCCCTGTCTCCTGCCTGACTTCTCTGAATCTTTAGTGCAGCAGCCTGCTCCTGATCACGGATTTCCATGAGTTCGTGAATGTCATAATTCAATTGACGGATCTGGTGGTCTCGGAATTCGAATATACGGGTGGTCAGTCCCGACAAAAAATCGCGGTCGTGCGATACCACAATCAACGTCCCGTTGAAATGCAGCAAGGCATTCTTCAAAACGTCTTTGGCAGCCATGTCCAGATGATTGGTCGGTTCATCCAGTACAAGAAAATTTATGGGCAACAATAACATTTTCGCAAGCGCAAGCCGCGTTTTTTCGCCGCCCGACAACACCATCACTTTTTTATCGACATCTTCGCCGCTGAACAAAAAGCTTCCGAGAATATTACGCAACTTAGGCCTGGTCTCATTATCAGCAACATCTTCCAAAGTTTCATACAATGTCTTGTTGCGATCAAGCATCTCGGTCTGGTTCTGCGCAAAATAACCAATCTGCACATTGTGTCCCAGCTTCAGCTCACCACCGAAATCGATCGTGCTCATGATCATTTTCACCAGGGTTGATTTCCCCTGCCCGTTCTGACCAACAAAGGCTATGCGTTCGTTGCGCGCAATGATGAAATCGGTAGGTTTTATGACTAATTTTTCGCCATACGATTTGGTTACCTGCTGAGCTTCGACCACAATTTTACCACTCTCCTTTGCAGGCGCAAAGCGGAAAGCCATGCGCGAATGATCGGTATCATCGATGGTAATATCTTCGAATTTTTCGAGACGCTTTAATCTTGACTGAACCTGTTTTGCTTTGGTGGCCTTATATCTGAAACGTTCAATAAAATCCTCAATCTGAGCAATCTCGCGCTGCTGATTCTTCAACTCATTGCTCTGCTGTTCAATCCGCTCCTGGCGCAGTTCTACATAATCAGAATAATTCGCCGGATAATCATACAATTTTCCCTGTTGTATCTCAATGGTGCGCGTAGTCACATTGTCGAGCAATACACGGTCGTGCGACACCAGCATAACGGCGCCCGGATAATTCTGCAGAAATCCTTCCAGCCAGCGTATACTCTCAATATCCAGATGGTTGGTGGGCTCATCAAGCAACAGCAGATCGGGCCGCTTCAACAACAATTTTGCAAGTTCTACACGCATCTGCCAGCCGCCGCTGAATTCGGCCATAGGTCTGAACATCTCTTCACGTGCGAATCCCAGGCCCTTTAATACTTTTTCAATGTCCTCCTGATAGTTGCCACCGCCGCTCAGATGCAGTCTTTCCGTGATTTCGTGCAGCTTTTCCGATAAAGCCAGATATGAATCCGATTCATAATCGCTGCGTTCAGTAAGTTCCTTTGTCAATCGTTCTGATTCAGCAATCAGCTTCTGTACCGCTTCAAATGCGGTTTCCGCTTCCTCTATCACGGTCTTCGCTGACGTAAAACTGCGCTCCTGCACCAGATAGCCTACGGTTTTGTCTTTTGGAAATCCCAGATGGCCACTAAATCCCGAGTCCAGCCCTGCGATAATCTTCAGCAAGGTCGACTTCCCTGCACCATTGCGTCCCACAAGCCCAATGCGATCGCGCGCATTCACCACAAACCCGATGCGATCGAACAAAACGCGCCCCGGAAACTCTACCAGCAAATCATTGATTGAATACATGGTGCAAAATTATAAATAAACAATGAACCGGAAAGAATCACAACGAGGTCGGGGACAAAAAGCCTTCAGCTATCAGTTGTCAGCCGTCAGCTCTGAGACGAGGCTGGGAAGGTCGAGGTTAAGATCAAGAACTCTGAACATGGAACAAGGAAGTAAGAATATCGAACGGTACTTTTTTATACTTACTTCAAACTTCACTTCGTCATTCATCATTCCTTGTTCAGTGTTCATGATTCAAGGAGGCTGAGGACAAGGACAAGAACACCGAACATCGAACAAGGAAGTAAGAACGAACATCGAACGATACATTACTTCAAACTTCACTTCGTCATTCATCATTCCTTGTTCAGTGTTCATGATTCA
>CAYSCE010000302.1:0-4122 GCA_964429475.1 uncultured Bacteroidaceae bacterium
ATTAACCAATAACCGTTAACCAATAACCGTTAACCAATAACCGGCTCACTGCTCACAGTTCACTGGTTATGACAAGACTTGCGAAGCTGACCGCTGAAGGCTGACCGCTGAATGCTGAATGCTGAATGCTATTTTCTTCTCCCATACGACAACCTGCGCCAGATGCGCTCCAGCGGCCCGATGCTGTACTTCTGAAACCACAAATGACTGATAAAAACTTCGGCCAGAAAAACAACAAGTGCAATTTTAATTACCATAGTTACTTCGGTCATCCCGAAATAGCAAAGACCCCAGCCGTAGAAAATAAATCCAAGCAGAACCGATTGCAGCAGATAATTGGTCAGCGACATGCGGCCCATATTGGCCAGTGGTTTTAATATATTGCTGACTCGTTGGAACGATGACAATAATAACATGGTTAGTATATACGTGCCGGCCACAAAGAAATTCATCAGTTCGTAGCCGCCCATGTACATAGCGCCGGCATAGGGACAGCCTTCAACAACAAACGATTCGTAATTGAAATATAAAAACGCGGCAATGCCTGCAAAAATCAACCACATAGCAGCCCAGAAAATACGGTCTTTTTCAATTTTTTCGTGCAGACGAAAACGTGATGCTGCAAAGCCCATCATTGTTATACCAAGGATTTTCGGGAGATAATAAAACAGATTGATGTTGCGGAAGGCAAAATATTCCTGCAAACGTAATTGAAGAATATCAAAATAACTTCCGTTCTGATACACCATTTTTGCCTGTTCAAGACATTCGGTACAGGTCGACGACATAGAGTCGGGGAGCGTGAACCAGACACCGGCCGATAAATAAAACACGGTGAACAGATAAAAAAACATTCCGATTGCAAACTGAAATCCGGCCGGAATTTTCCGCAACAGAAATACGATGAAACCCGCAATGGCATAGGGCAGCAGAATGTCGCCGGCCCAGAGTAACAGCACATGCAACATTCCGAACAGCGCTAAAACCAGCATCCGGCGCGCAAAGAAGCCACCAAAAGCTTTGTTGTTGTCCAAGAATTTTTTGTACTGCATGTAAATACCATAACCGAACAAAAAGCTGAAAATGAAAATAAATTTATCGGCGGTGAGGCTGATAAAAATATTGTAGAAGCTCTGTTGATCAGCATTTGGAAGTGATGTGTAAAATCCGCCGAAATTAAAAAACGACGCATTGAATCCGAGTGCATTCACCATTACAATTCCCAGCAAGGCGAAACCACGCAGTATATCAATGCTGCTGATGCGTTGGGTTGTCGGTTGTATTTCTGCTGCCCTAGCAAATATGTTTTAGTAGTTTTCGTTCGTTATTTTTTGACCTTTTTCCTGAATGTATGTCCACTCTTCCTGTGTAAAAACGCCCTCCGGAACTTCAATTCCTTCATCGAAGTATGCGTAATTCATTTCACCTTCACGCGTAAATGAAACCGATGCAGCCTTGTCATTTTTGATGAAGGTTTTTGAATATATCATCGGAAGCGCATTGTCTTTTATATCTCTGTAATAAGACATCCAAAGACTATCGCGTTGTCCGTTCAAGTAATATCCGGTCTTATAAGGCACCCCTTTTTTATCGAGAAAATGCCAGGCTCCTTCGGGTTGGCCGTTTATCAGCAAACCCTTTGCTGTACGGCGTTTACCACTGTCGTGATCTTTGTATTTTACTGCAACAACCTGATTATTTATTTGTGCATATTTTTTTACCAGGCGAATTATTTTATCGGTATCAGTGTGCTTTTTATTTACCGGACAACTGAAAAAATCATGGCCTGCATTGTAGGTTCCATCCGGTGCGCGCCAGGTGAAAATAATCCATTCCTCGTTTGTTATCGGTTCAAAAATGACATGTTCTGTTGATGTATGAAAATACTTCAATGTCAAAGTATCTCTTCCTTTGTCTTTGTACCAGGTGTTTACCGAAAACTGTATTACATACTGGTATTGTATTGAGGGAAGAGAAAATATTGTATCGGTGTCACTGGTGTCGTGAATAGTGTCAATGCGTGTTACAGTGCCTTGAACAACGGTTGTATAATCCAGGTAATCCCAGAAATCAAAGGCATAGAATTGTCCTGAAACGGCTTGTGGTGCGGCAGAGAACATGCTGCAAAAAACAAATGATATCAGGAAAAAGTATTTTTTCATTTGGAAATATTTTCCGGATAAGATTCAACTATTTTTGTTTTTCACATTCAATCCAAACATACAACGATTATCTGAAACGAAGTTTTCCTTTCTGCGACATATACAGCAGCAGGAAAAAGAAAAGACTCAGAATAAAATAAATACAAATGGCTACTACCGATGTGCGCATGTTTCCGGTGATGGCTTCAATCAATCCGAAGCTGAACGTTCCGCCAACCGTGGCCAGTTTTTCCATCACATCGAAGAAGCTGAAAAACGATGTATGATCAGTTGTTTTCGGGAGCATTTTGGAATAGGTCGACCGCGCCAGTGCCTGCGACCCGCCCATAACAAGACCGATGAAAAAGGCAACAATCATAAATCCAAATGCATCGGTAATGAAGTATGCCGCAACACAAACAAACACCCACCAAAAGACAGTAATAATCAGCGATTGAAAGTTCCCGATTTTTCCGGAAAGCCATGCAAAGCCGTGTGCGCCAACCGATCCGACCAACTGAATAACAAGTACTGTTGCAATGAGTGTTGTATCATCGAGTCCGATTTCTTTTTCGCCGTAAGTGGCTGCCATAAACATGACGGTGAGGGTTCCCATCATCATAAAGAAAAATCCGAACAGGAAAAAGGTCAGACTGCGCGATTTCAGAATCTGGCGGAATACTTTCCTGAGTTCGCTGTAACCATTGGTCAGCACGCGTTTGCTGGCTTTGCCATGTCCGAAAGTGTATCTGGGTAATCGACGAAAAGTGATTTGTGCAAATCCGATCCACCAGATAAAAACGGTTACAAATGCAATGCGTGCGGGAAATGAATCGTCTTTTATGCCAAGTGCATCCTGACCAAGAAGTACGGCCAGATTGATAATGAGCAACACCACCCCGCCAATGTATCCCATTGAATAACCGCGGGCGCTGATGCGGTCCTGATCTTTGTGTTCGGCAATTACCGGCAGAAAGGAATTGTAAAACACAATGCTGCCGCCATAACCAATGGTGGCCAGTGTAAATGCAATCAGTCCAAGCTCGATGTGTTGCGGATCGAAGAAATACAACAGTCCGCAGGAAATGGATCCGACCCAGGTGAAAAATTTCATATACGATTTTCGCATCCCCGTGTAATCGGCCATGGATGAGAAAAACGGTGACAACAATGCTACAAATAAATAGGCTGCCGAAATCGACCACGAATACGCAACCGTGTTGATGATATCAAAACCAAACACCTGAATAACGCTGTCACCGTCGTGACTGGTCACACTGTTGAAATAAATCGGAAATATGGCTGAAAGAATGGTGAGCTGAAATACTGAATTGGCCCAGTCGTACATCACCCAGCCCCGGATGACTTTCGGATCACCCTTTACAATGGTGGTAGTTTTTACTGCATTCATAAAGACTTGCAAATGATGCGTAAAAGTATAAAATTTCTGCGTAAATCCGAGGCTGTCTTAATTAGCAATTGTTCCAACATTCCACCGTTCCGGCCAAAACAAACCCTCGAAGAGTTTCGAACTCTTCGAGGGTTCTTTCGCCGGCCGGAACATTCATTCAACTTATTTATTATGCTCCACCCAGATCAGTTTCGAGGTGTCGTAGCCCAGACTCTGAGCCTTGTTCACATATTCGGTCCGGATGTTTTCCGGGATTGTTTTTTCACGCGAAAGGATCCACAGATAGTCTTTGCTTTGTCCCGAAATCAACGCGTATTTATAATCCGCATCCAGCGCAATAACGTTGTAACCCGCATAGAATGGTCCAAAGAACGAAACCTTAAGCATAGCAATATCCGGTGTCTTTACGAATTTTGCTTTGCCATTGGCCTCGCTCCATTGATTTGTAACATAGTTGTAGCCACGGTTTACAACCTTGATGGTGCCATCCGCATTTTTGCTGTAATTCGCCGTTGTGTTGTTCATATTCCGTTCGAAACGAAAATCAAAACGTGCAATTTCGTACCATTG
>CAYSCE010000303.1:0-4119 GCA_964429475.1 uncultured Bacteroidaceae bacterium
CATTCAATTTGAAAAACTCGATGTAGAAGTAAATGCAAATCAGGCCGATGGTGCACCAACCATTACGGATGTGCACATTGTTTTAAAAATTCAATCGAAAGAAGAAATTATAAAGATTGAAAAATGCTACGAAACTACCGAAAAAACATGTCCTGTTGGTGTTTTGTACACGCAGGCGGGTGTGCATATTACTCACGAAATAATTGAAATGTAATGGATGCTTTTGAAAAAATCGCATTGCCGGATGTGTCAAAAATAATCATTGTCGCCTCAGGAAAAGGCGGAGTGGGAAAATCAACCGTATCGGCGAATCTCGCAGTGGCACTTGCCCGGCAAGGCTATAAAGTTGCGTTGGTTGATGCCGATATTTATGGCCCGTCTGTTCCACGGATGTTTGGCATTGAGGGCGCAAAGCCACTGGCGGATGAAGTTGACGGAAAAGAAGTAATTCAGCCAATAGAAAAAAACGGTGTGAAAATAATGTCCATCGGATTTTTTATTGAAAACAGCCAGGGATTGATCTGGCGTGGTCCCATGGCCGCCAATGCCATCACCCAACTGATTGAGTTTACACAATGGGGGGAAATTGATTTCATGATTATTGACTTTCCTCCCGGGACGGGTGACATACAGCTTACCGCCGTTCAAAAGCTGAATATTTTCGGAGCTATTCTCGTAACAACCCCTCAGGAAATAGCTCTGAATGATGCCCGCAAGGCTGCGTCAATGTTTCAGAATCCCGATATCAGTATTCCCGTTTTGGGCGTGATTGAAAACATGTCATGGTTTACTCCATCCAGACATCCTGACGAAAAATATTTTATTTTTGGATCAGGTGGTGGTGTGAAACTTGCTGAAGAATGCAAAGTGAAAATGCTTGGGCAAATTCCGCTTGTTGCTGAAGTTGGAGAAGCAGCAGAAAAAGGTCAATGTGTATTTCAACAGTCAAACACTACTGTTATTGAGGCTTTTGACAACATCGTTTCTGCAATCATCTGATTTTTATTTGCGAAAAATGGCTGGCTTCAAATATGAAGCAGCCATTTTTTTGTGCAAAAATATTTTCAGATATTATAACTAAGACTACTTCTTCTTCACCGGCCGCGAAAATGATTTCACTTTCTCGAAATACATGGCAAATGAGCGGTACAGAAAGTGTGTCCATTTTCCGAAGGGGACAATGATGAGTGCCCACTGTACAAGTACGGTCAGATGAAAAAGATATACAGCAAATGTATTTTCAAGCAGATTGGTGTCAATCAGCACTCGCACAGCAAAAGCTGAAATTCCCATCATGAGCAGCCAGATCACAAAGAACCAGTCCGATGGATGCGAGAACTTGCTTTTCTCGCTGCGCTTGCGTATGCGGCGGATGACAAAGTCGGTGGTGACAATGAAAATGATTCCGCTTACCACATAGCCAAACACATTTACAAACACGCTCTCGGTGCTGAACCAGTCAAGAAAAACAGTAGTGAACAGCAAAGACAGATAGCTGAAAACCAGCAGCAGATGCTCAACGTACCACACCTTGTCGCGGCGTTCCTTATCGCAATCGAGCGAACGCTTTTGGGTGAACATATGCACAAACAATTCTCCGAGCGCTTTCAGGTGATGCGAAATGTTGATTTTTTTTGTCGGTTTCCAAACGGTAAAAAACCACATGCGGATAATGTTTGGCAGCAAAATGACTGCGAAGATGGCAGCAATAGCGAGCATTTCAAACAGATGTCCGTAATGCAGCCATTCTTCCTGAGTAACAACACCGCTCATATATGCGCCGACGATTCCTCCAATTATGAGCAGAAAAGCTACAATGTAGGCGCTCATATGACGATACAGCAGTCCTGAAAGTCCGGTCCAGTCGTATTTCGACATCAGCCAGCGGCGGAGTGACATCATCAGGTTACCGGGATCGGCCTGCCGCGGACAGCTTGTAGAGCAGTCTCCGCAATAGTAGCACAGCCATGGATCGAGCGAAGTCTTTATTTCATCAGTGATTCCAAGCGTGGTATAGCGTATCATTTTCCGTGGGAACGAATTATCGGTATCCGACAAATCGCAGATCGCAGTACAGGTGCCGCAATTGAAGCATGCATCGAAATCCTTCGCACCGAATTTTTTTATATCATCAGCAAATTCAAAATTGATGGTAGCCATTGCCGCTTAGTTTTTTAATTTGTAATAATAGTATTGGTCTTTTTTATCCATGCCATCCGATTCAACGAAATAATATTTATTCATGGTCATCAGATGCCAGGTAACGGTATTAGTGTCCAATCCAAGTTCCTGTGCGATTTCCGGAATGGTTTTGTGTCCGTTCTGCATGGTGTTAGCAATGCGTGTCCAAATTTCCGGAAAGCGTTTCAGCGTGATTGGTTTTTTACCTGTTGCCGGTTTTTCTCCTTCATTTTTTTGACCATCCGACAGTTTTACTTCTGACATAAAACCATCAATCATTGATTCTATTTCGGCATTCGAAAACAGTTTTAAATCCAGGGCCTCACTTGGACAAACGGGTGTACAAATGCCGCATCCCTTGCAGGTTGCCGGATTGATTTCAGCAATTTGTTTTCCGTTATATTCGACCTGTGTTATGGCATCAAATTCACACACAGCGGCGCATTTGCCGCACCAGATGCAGGCATCGGCATTTAACCTTGCAATAACCGGATCGAGTTGAATGCGATGATCTTTAATCAGTGATAACATTTTTGATACTGCCGATAACGACGACTGAACAGATTCGCTGATGTTTTTCGGACCCTGACACGAACCGCCGATCAGCACACCATTGATGACTGTCTCAACCGGTTTCAGCTTTGGATGCACTTCGTTGAAGAATTTATCGGCACCAATCGGAATCTTGAATTTTGAAGAAATGTCGGTGCTGTCAGAACGAGGCACAGAACCGGTTACAAGCACCAGTAAATCGGGCTGGAATTCAATTTCCTGCTTCTGCGTCAGATAATCTTTCATTTTCACCGACACCTTGTCACCATTGGCTTCAACCACAGGTGGCTCCTTTTCTTCGAATTTGAGATAAATATCACCCTGCTTCGATGACTTTTCATAAAGAATTTCCATTTTGCCATACGTGCGTATATCGCGGTACAGATGCAGGATTTTTATATCCCTGTTTTTTTCTTTCAGCAGCAAAGCAGTATGGGTAGCCGACATGCAACAGGTGCGCGAACAATATTTGTTTTCGCCTTTGCTCTGACGGCTGCCGACGCAATACACAAAAGCAAGTGAGCGCACGGGTTTTCCGTTATGTGTAACAACGCCGCCCGATGCGGTCATTCGTTTTTTTAATTCCGGCAACGTAATGATTCTGTCGGACTGACCAAAGCCGTATTCATTTTCTTTTGGCAAATAATGATCGAATCCTGTAGTAATCAGAATTGAACCTACAGCCAGCGTCATTTTCTCAGTGTTGGTGCCGGCCATGCGAACAAGTACATCGACCGAAAAATTTCCGATGCTGCCATTCACTTTTTCAACTTCAGTTTCAGTGAAAAGCGTAACGCGCGAATCCGATTTAATATCTTTTGTCAGTCGCTCAATAAGCTCGGTGCCTGCCTGACCATTTGGAAAAATATTCCCGGTTTCGAGCAACTGGCCACCCATGCGGGCCTCCTTTTCGATCAGATATACCTGATTGCCGTTGCGTGCCAGTTCGATGGCCGCTTTCATCCCGGCAACACCTGCGCCAACAACCAGACTGGCTTCGGTGGCGTTTATTTCGGTGCTTTCAAGCGCTTCGGACAATGCAGCTTTTTTGATGCCGGCACGTATCAGACCTATCGCTTTGTGTGTCGCATCCATGGGTTTGTCGCTGTGTGGCCACGAACATTGCTCACGAATATTCACCTGAATGTAATTGTATTTATTCAGCCCTGCGCGATCGGCAACTCCGCGAAACGTATGTGTATGCAGTTTTGGCGAGCACGACGCCACCACGATGGCATCGAGATTATTGTCTTTAATGTCATTGACTATCTCGGTCTGCGTAGCATCGGAGCAGGCAAACATCACGTGCTTGGCCAGCAATACACCATCCTCGTCTTGCATCAGACGCTGGGCTTCGGCCACATCAACATAATCGGAAATGTTGCC
>CAYSCE010000304.1:0-4116 GCA_964429475.1 uncultured Bacteroidaceae bacterium
GCGGGTTGCTGCCTTAAAAAAGCGTAGCTTTGCATCTTTTTAAAAAAATCCGCAATGATTTCAGCTTCAAATATTTCCATTCGCTATGGAAAACGTGTTTTATTTGACGAAGTAAGTGTAAAATTTACTCCGGGCAATTGCTACGGCATTATTGGCGCCAATGGTGCCGGAAAATCCACTTTTTTGAAAATTCTTTCGGGCGAAATTGATGCGCCCACCGGACAGATATCCATCACTCCCGGCGAACGCATGAGTGTGCTGAAACAGGATCACCATGAGTTTGACAACTTCACGGTGCTCGAAACGGTGATTATGGGTAACAAACAGCTGTGGAAAATCATGCAGCAAAAGGATATCCTGTACACCAAAGCCGATTTCAGCGATGCTGACGGTGTGAAAGCTGCAGAGCTTGAAACAAAATTTGCAGAGATGGACGGCTGGAATGCCGAAAGTGATGCAGCCAGCTTGCTGAGCGCTTTGGGAGTAAAGGAAGAAGATCACAACCAGCGCATGAAGCACATGCCGGCCAAGGAAAAAGTTCGTGTGCTGCTTGCCAGTGCATTATTTGGTAATCCCGACATTTTATTACTTGATGAGCCTACCAACGATCTGGATGTGGCGACCATCAGCTGGCTCGAAGAGTTCCTGATTAATTTCAGAAACACCGTGATTGTTGTTTCTCACGACAGACATTTTCTCGATGCGGTTTGCACGCATGTGGCCGATATCGATTTCGGAAAAATTACTCTGTATACCGGCAATTATTCTTTCTGGTACGAATCGAGTCAGCTGGCATTGCGGCAGCGGGCCGACCAGAATAAAAAGACCGAAGACCGTCGTAAGGAATTACAGGACTTTGTTAACCGCTTCAGCGCCAATGCTTCGAAATCGAGGCAGGCCACCAGCCGGAAAAAGCTTCTTGAAAAGCTGGTAATCGATGAGATAAAGCCCAGTACGCGCCGGTATCCGGGAATTATTTTTAAAGCCGATCGCGAATGTGGCGACCAGATTTTGCATGCAGATAATTTGTCAAAGCAATCAAGCGAAGGATTGATGCTGTTTTCGAATGTTTCGTTTACGCTGAACCGCGACGACAAAGTGGCTGTTTTATCGCGCAATCACCACGCTGTTTCCGCTTTTTTCAACATTCTGATGGAGCTTGAAACAGCCGACAGAGGCGCGTTTCAGTGGGGTAGCACCATTTCGAAATCGTATTTACCAGCTGATAACGATGAGTTTTTCAAAACACCAATGACGCTGATGGACTGGCTGCAACAGTTTTCGACAGTCGAAGACGATGATGCCTATATCCGCGGATTCATTGGTAAAATGTTGTTTTCGGGCGAAGAATATCTGAAAAAATCAACTGTTTTATCCGGCGGTGAAAAAGTACGATGCATGGTTTCGCGCATGATGCTGACCAATGCGAATTGTCTTATACTTGATGAGCCCACCAATCACCTCGACATGGAAACCATCACCGCATTTAATAATGCGCTGAAGGATTGGAAACATGTAGCGTTGTTCAGTTCGCGCGACCACGAATTCACGCAAACAGTGGCCAACCGCATCATTGAGCTGACGCCCAAAGGCATTATCGATAAACTCATGACCTACGACGAATACCTCGAGGACAAAAATGTGAAGGCGCTGCAGGAAAAAATGTATGCGTAGTTTTTGTCAATAAAAAAGCCGCATTCAAGCGGCATTTTCAATTCAGCTATTTTGCTGTGATCTTGCGCTTCCCGGATCAGTCAAGAGCAATCGTAAATGTTCCTGAATTTCCGGCAGTGCCATTGAATGATTCCTGAAAGGTACCGCTGGTTTCGCTGGTCCAGGTCATCACGTATTTGTCCGATCCGCCCACCTGAAAAGTGATTTCGGACTCATTGGTGCCGGTTTTAGAATAATTATAAGAGAAGTCGTCGACACCTGTCAGTGCTGCCATACCGCTGCTGCCCGTGGAGGAGAAATACCATTCGTTGGTGGGACCTCCGGTTTCGGCCAATGTGAGTGTAAGCTTGCCCCACGAAGCAGTTGCAATGGCATAATCGGCATCCGGATCATCGGTGTCCTCTTCGCAGGAAGGGAAAAACATTGCTAAACTTAAAGATAATGCGATCAGAAGCAGAAATTGTTTCATAGGTTTACTTTTTTTGCAAATATAAAAAAATCTGGATTTTTTCTTTTCGGGTATGATTCTTCTTAATTCTTTTAATTGTTTATTTAAAGATTTACTACATTTGTTTTTACATTTACATCACGATTGATTTTTATTTGTAAATCTGTAGACAGCTATGAAACAGTGCATATTTTTTTTATGGGTTGCTGTTTTTACTTGTACCGGGCTGCGGGCGCAGAGCGACACCATAATGATTAATGATACCATTATGGTGATTGACAACTCTATTCCGGAATATATTGATGCTTTTTACAAAGCTGATTATTCTACGTGTGCTAGCGAAGCCGAAAAATTGTTGAAGAATTCTTCAAAAGATGGTTTTCTGTACTATTATTTATTAAACAGTTACGCGTCTTTGGGCGATTCGGTAGGTTTTATGCGAGTTGCGGGAACAGTGAGCCCGGATGTAGATGTTTTATATGTTTTCAGAGATGAAAAAACACGTACAATGCTTGGTGCAAAAAAGTATACAAATTTGCAAATGTTGTTTCTTGCAAATGTGATGAAAAAATGTCCCGATGCAGATTTTGATTATATGTGTATTTTATCGGATTGCGACTTGCACACAAGTCTCTATCGTTCGATATACCGTTTATATTTTTCAGATCAGGAAAAGATGAAGACTTTTTTTGATGCACAGGATTCATTAGATTCTTTGAATTTTATTGTGTTGGAGCAAACAATAAAAAACAAAGGGCTCCCAACACGAAAAAAGGTTGGTAAAGCAGGAATGAGACAGTATATGAGTTGTGTCCAGCATTTTGACAAAGCTCAATTTTTAGACACAAAAAAAATCATTCAGAAACTATACAGACGAGGCGAGATCACATCGGTCGAATATGCTTATTATATTGATCGCTACAAAGTATATCTAAACAAAAAGCAAATATTTGCCACTCAGTTAAAGCGCGACAGTAATGGCGAACTAATTTTTCATCCTGTCCGTAACTCAAAGTCGGTTGATAAGCGAAGGCGGAAAATGGGCTTTGATACTACTGCTGAGCAATATCTGAAAAATTTTTCTAATTAATTTTCTGGTATGAAATCAACAGTGTTATTTTTCATTTTAATTATTTGTTCAAGCTCGCTTGCAGCGCAGGACTTTGAACGTTGCAAATGTTTTAGTAATCAGTCAGTCACTCAAATAAATTTTAGCGACACGGTTTATACAACGTGCTTTGCTGACGCCTTGGCACAGTCGGATATGTCATTTACCTGTTCTATTCTAGATTCGCTCGCGCTTGAACTGGTCAGTCTTGACCATGCGGTCTTGAATATTTACGCCATTGCGAACTTAGTACAGGATTCTGCTTACAAAGTGTCTGTATCTGATCCCGATTGGTTTATTCGTTATTATAAGCGAGCATTGTTTGTTCAGTCCTATCTTAAGCGAAAGCAGGTGAGCAACGCCATGAATTGCTTTTGTATACGATGGGATAGCATTTCTAATCATAAACGTGTAAAACTTAATTATAGATATACTGATTGCTCGCGCATCGCTTATATCCAAATAACAGACCCTTTGGTGGATACAACATGCAATTGGATTATTCCGGATCGGGAGATTGACACACGTGGCCGGCTGTTTCTTTCAAGTGAATACAAGCCAGATACAAGGTCGTTTTTGTTTTTTAGTCAGGTGTTGAATGCATTATTAAAAAATGAAAAATCAGAGGTTATATTTCATTGCTATACACCAATTGCTGCAACTGATTTTACAAATGCAGATCAAATTACAGCTACCTGCAATGGAATCGTTTCGTACTTTGCATGGGATGGATTCAGTGATGATAGAGTGAAGTATGTCATTCACTGGTCGCAAAAGCCATCATCGAATCCTCTGGATAAAAGTATTGAAAGAATTTCGATCGAATTTGAAGGACTATAATGCCTGTCAAAGCTTTGCGATAATTCACCCTTTCAAATCTTCTTCG
>CAYSCE010000305.1:0-4112 GCA_964429475.1 uncultured Bacteroidaceae bacterium
CATTAACTCAGGAGCAATGGCAAAAACTTTTTGTGCTTATTCCTGAAATTGAAGCCACAAGCGACTTTGGCGAAGTGCCGTGCGAAGAAGACGAAGAAGGAATTCTTATAATAAGCTCTGAGACTGAGTTTGCACCTGTTGTGTGGAAATTTCTGGACATAGTTTCTGAAATTCCCATCATCATTGACTTTGGCTGGATGTATTGGGACGAAGGCCGCAAAGTCCTTTTTGGCAACGACGACCTCAACACCTGCGATATTGTTTTTCTATGCAAACTCATCACCACCGCCGTCCGTGCCGACCGCTTCAGCAACGGCACATTACTGAGTGTCTTCGAAAGCGGAAGAATGCTGGAGATATTGAGGGTGTTGGAGGGGAAGGTGGAAAAGTGAGTGATTCCAACATACCTGATTTTGGTTGAAAAAAATAAACGCGCGGAAGAATCTTTTAATGAATTAAATACATTAATTTTGGTGGGGTGAAATCGAAGCTTAACACGAAAATATATAGTTATGGAAAATTATAAATCACTGGCGTTTTTTGAAAACAAACAAGTAAGGCGATACTATGATGAAAAAACTGATACATGGTATTTCTCAATCGTGGATATTGTGGAAGCATTGACGGATTCAGCCAATCCAACTGATTATCTGAAGAAATTAAGAAAACGAGACCCGGAAACAGGTTCCTACATAGGGACAAATTGTCCCCAGGTAGAAATGATCACCAATGGGAAAAAACGTAAAACATTGGCTGGGAATGTAAAGGATATTTTCCGCATCATCCAGTCTATCCCTTCGCCAAAGGCAGAGCCTTTTAAACAATGGTTGGCAAAAGTAGGATATGAGCGGATTCAGGAAATCAACGACCCATCGCTGAGCATGGACAGAGCCCGTGAAAACTGGCAAAAAATGGGACGCAGCGAAAAGTGGATTCAGCAACGAATGACAGGTCAGGAGACTCGCAACAAACTTACTGATTATTGGAAACAAGCGGGCATCAATGAACAAGATGAATTTGCCCTGCTCACCAATATTATCCACAAAGAATGGTCAGATTTAACGGTGCAGCAGCACAAAAAATTAAAGGGGCTCAAAAGCCAGAATTTAAGAGATCACATGAGTGAAGCGGAATTGATCTTTACTGCATTGGCAGAACTTTCCACACGTCAAATAGCCGATAGCGAAAAAGCGAAAGGATTGACCGAAAATGCAAAAGCCAGTAAAAAAGGTGGGGCTGTTGCAAAAAATGCCCGCAAAGAACTGGAATCAAAAACAGGAAAGTCTGTCATTACAGGCGACAATTTTTTACCGCCAGCAAAGCAGAAAAAGAAATTGCCTCCAAAAAAGAAATAACACCGAAACTACACCATTATTCTTCCTTCTTCAGCATGTAAAACGCTTTCCGTCGTCCCAGGGAAATGAATGTGACTCCAATAAAAGAAATTGAAAACAAACTTATTTTGAAGTAATTTCATTACAGAGGCGTACATGCAAACAGAAACGAATGAGCGTATGAAGATGAAAAATGCAAACTGAAATATCATGGCCTTTACACAACAAGAAGAAACCGACATCAGAAAACAAATGAATGATTTCATTGATGCGATGCGGCCTCCGGAGCATATCAGACCACAACTCGATTATGGATACAGACTCGAAGGACAACATGTTTTCATTTTCGAAATCCGGCCGCAATGGAACAAACCTGAAATCATGCGACATTCCGATTTTGCAAAAATTATTTATGTGCGTAACACCAGTGTGTGGAAAATTTACTGGATGCGCGGTAATCTGCAGTGGGACGCATATCCTGCCCCTCCAACCGGCACGCTTAAGGCTGCCTTGAAACTGATTGACGGGGATAAATATGGGTGCTTTTATGGGTGAGAAAAATTAAATTTGTATATGGACCAAATCAAATGGATCATGAAGATTTTCAGAAAAAATCAAGAAAGAGTTGATATTAATTTTCTAAGCTCTGCTTTCTTTTCTGTTTTAAGATATCTCATGTAGGAACCGAAAAATATTTTGGAACCATTCAGGGATGTTTCTTCTAAATCTGGATTTATGCGGCTTTCGTGCAATCCAATAATGGATTTTACATTGTTCGAATACATGTTGTCAATTGTAACACAGTCTTTAAATTTGTACCCCATCCAGATGTTTTTATTTTCGGGATTTTCATCGCTTGGGTTTGCATGGAAGCCAAAAAATGTTGCAGCTGTTTTATTAAACACCAGTAAAACTTTTGGATTTATTTCTTCAATTATTTCCTGAGTGAGCATCAAATGATCGACAATATATTTCAGACCAACCGGATTTTTTGCGAATTGCCAGATGTCGTACTGATTTGTGTTTCGAAAACAGAATAAATCGAGATAATCAATCGCGTTCTGGTCTTTGCAATCACTTACGATATCATGAATGGTTGTGAAATAAGGTGCGTTTTTTAATGCCTGAAAATGAAAGTTTTCAGGGCGTTTACCATTATCCGAGGGATTGATTCCACAAATGAGTATTTCTGCATTCATGTTTGGCAGGGATGAAACGAAACCTCTGTCAAGGATACAATTCAACGCCTGATCACCCATTTTCCCCTTGTACTTTTCGAATAAATTCCGGATTTTTGTCAGATACTTTTCTTCAAATGTTTTCATAGTAGAATTTTTTGGCAATATAGAAAATATTTTGTTTCGCTCCTTTATTTTTCCAATTTTTCCATATTCAGCACAAGTCCGGGCATCTGTGCGGTGAGTGTGGTGCCTTGTGTGCTGTGTGTTGCACATTTGCGCAACAGATGATCGCGATACGAAAAATCAGCGTGATTGTTTACGCTAAATGGCGCCAGATGCGGAAACTGAGACTGAAGTAATTGTATGATCTGCGGTTTACTGATGGCGGCATTTTCGTTTAACAAGGCTGCCAATTCGAGAACCAGCGCCTGATTTTCACGAATGATTTTCAATGCCTGTGCATAAGATGCCTGTAACAGCGCTTTGATTTCTTTGTTGAGTGCGCCGTCCAGATCGAGATAGCCGTCATTCAGCATGGGCTGCGGAAGGTTAACCATGCCGGGGAATGAGCCCATGCCACGGTTTCGGATCATGGCGGTGGCGCGGCGTGTGGCCTGTGTCAGATCCGATCCCGATCCTGCTGTTACATGTTCATGTCCGAAAATGATTTCTTCAGCAGCCATGCCGCCGAAAAGCGAAACTATTTCGTTGCGGATTATGGTAACGGAATGAAACTCGCGTTTGTTGCTGATATCGACAAACCCATTGACAGATGCATCGGCTGTGCGCGACAGTATGCGGTCGGGAATCATTTTCAGCAGCACAATATCGATCACCGCGTGGCCCGACTCATGCACAGCAACGATAGCCTGATTGTCGTCGTGGCGGATTTTACGGAGACGCGATATTTCGAGATCTACAGCGTATTGCAGAGAACCGAGATGTACATTATTCTGTATGAACTGTACAACGACATTTTCGTCGGTGACACTGAAAACCGCACGATCAGGCTTTTTCCGGAATTTCGACATTTGATTGATCACCTGTCCGATGTTGGACACGATGAGCTGATTAATGGTCGATTGTATTGGCCTGACGCCTTGTGCAGGCGTGACCCCTTCTGCATAAATCATTTCATGAATGCTCTTGCTGAATACAAATTCAAGGTGGTGTTTTTGAAAATAATTGTGGCTGATTTTGTTCAGCGAATCCGCAATTATTCGCCTATAAGCCTGACTGTTTAAAGACGGATAAATCAGATGGATATTGCCTAGTCTGGCAATCTGCTCGTGCCGGAACGACCAGGAAAGCACTTTTTTAATGTCGGAGCGGGTGATTTTAAGCGATTCTGCATGAAAATCGTCGGCGTTCATATCGGGATTATAGTCTCCGCTCATGGCATAAGCGTCATCGAGATTTCCGATAATAAATATGACCGATTTGCTGCAATCAAATGTTCGGGGTGTGATTGATTTGTCAAAAGTCTCTTGTAGAAATTGTACAGTTTGCTTTCCGTTTAAAGTGTTCAGAAAGTCCCGTATTTCATATTCTGTTTTAAAATGTGGCCAGAGAAAATCAAGCAGATTATCAAGATGTG
>CAYSCE010000306.1:0-4101 GCA_964429475.1 uncultured Bacteroidaceae bacterium
GAAAAAGAAGATGCCGTTGCCAAACAGGTTGGTACAATTACATATGTTTTTATAAATCAAAATTAATTCTGATTTATAAACAACTTCTTATTCCTTTAATCAGACCCGTGGCGGATAATCGAGCGAATAGTGCAATCCCCTGCTCTCTTTGCGTTCGAGCGCCATTTTGATAATCAGGTATCCGACCGAAATCATATTGCGCAATTCGCAGATTTCTTTCGTTACAACTGATTTTTTGTATAAATCTTCCGTTTCCTCATACAGAATTTTCAAACGATCCAACGCTCGTTTTAAACGCAGATTTGAGCGAACAATTCCCACATAGCTACCCATGATGGAATTGAGCTCTTTTCGTGTTTGAGTAATCAGCACCATCTCTTCGTTCAGCACGGTGCCTTCGGCATCCCACACAGGAATTTCGTTATTGAATTCAATATTTTTTACGGCTTCGATGGAGTCCATAGCAGCCCGGTGGCTGAACACAGCAGCTTCGAGCAAAGAATTCGATGCTAAACGATTGGCGCCATGCAGTCCGGTACACGATACTTCGCCGGTCGCATACAGATGTTTAATGTTATTGCGTCCAAATTCATCCACCTTGATGCCGCCGCACTGATAATGGGCTGCAGGTACCACCGGGATCATATCTCGCGAAATATCAATGCCCTTGCTCAGGCAATGTGCAAAAATAGTCGGGAAATGTTCGAGCAATTTTTTCTTTCCCAGATGCCGCGCATCGAGATACAGATGGTCGGCGCCGCTGATCTTCATTTCGTTATCGATGGCGCGTGCAACAATATCGCGCGGTGCCAGCGATTGGCGATCGTCGTATTTCTGCATGAATTCATTGTCGTCGTATGTTTTCAGAATTGCGCCTGCGCCGCGCAGGGCCTCGGTTATCAGAAAAGCAGGTTTCTCGGTCGGATAATAAAAAGCCGTTGGATGAAACTGCACAAATTCCATGTTTTCGACGGCCCCCTTGGCGCGGTACACCATGGCAACACCGTCTCCTGTAGCCACTTCCGGATTGGTTGTCACGCCATAGACATTGCCACTTCCACCGGTTGCAATCAGCGTTATTTTCGAAATATACGTATCCACTTTTCCGGTTTCAGGATTGAGTACATACGCACCAAAACAAGTGATGTTCTCGGTTTTTTTTGTAATGTTTTTCCCCAGATGATGCTCGGTAATAATTTCAATGGTAAAATAATTCTCGAGCACGGTTATATTCGGATGCTCTCTGATCTGTTCGGTAAGTGCGCGCTGAATCTCAGCACCCGTGCGGTCTTTATAATGGAATATACGTTTTTCGCTGTGTCCGCCTTCGCGGGCAAGATCGTATTCTCCATCGGTATTTTTATCGAACTGCGTTCCGAAATTAATCAGCTCTATAATACGTTCAGTGCTCTCTTCAATTGTGATGCGGACAATCTTTTCGTTGTTAAGGCCAGCGCCAGCAACAACGGTATCGTGAATATGTTTTTCGTAATTATCGGGGCTGTACATCACGCCGGCGATGCCGCCCTGAGCGTAATGGGTGGCTGTTTCATCCAGTGCCGATTTGGTGAGAATGACCACCTTTCCATAAGGCGCCACTTTCAAAGCGTATGTCAAACCGGCAATGCCACTGCCGATAATCAGAAAATCGCAATATTGCTTCATCTATTGAGATATTGATGAAATACAAAATTACAAATAAAACAGGAACCTTATCTTTGCATCATGAAAAGCAAACTCTGGATATACATCGGGCTGTTGTTCGCCATGGCAGTATGGAGCTATTCCTATGTGCTCATCAAGATTGTATATTCGTACGGAGTACCGCCCACCATGCTGGTTTTCATGCGTCTGGTTCTGGCGACCATCACCTTGCTGGCCTTCACAAAAATCACCGGAAAGCTGCAACCTATTCAAAAATCTGACAGGCTCTCGTTTCTGGCACTTGCATTCTTCGAACCATTTCTGTATTACATTGGCGAAAGCAATGGTTTGGTGCTGGTTTCACCCACCGTCGGATCGGTCATTATTGCTACAATCCCAGTGTTTACGCCCTTTGTGCTATACGCGTATTTCAAAGAGAAAGTAGATAAAACAAATTTCTTCGGCATCATCATTTCATTTATCGGTGTGTTGCTGGTTATTTTCGAAGACGATTACACACTCTCTGCATCGCCGGTAGGACTTGGTTTTATGTTCTTTGCGGTATTCAGTGCATTCGGCTATACCATAGTGATTAAAAACCTCACACAGAAATATAATTCATTTACCATTGTCACTTATCAGACGCTGATTGGCGCCATACTATATGTTCCGCTGTTTTTATTTTCCGATTTCAATGTTATGGCAAATGTTGAATTTACCTGGCAGATGATGGTTGCAACAGCTACATTGGCCGTTTTCGCCACCGCCATTGCGTACATTTTATTTTCCACAGGGATCCGCGAAATCGGAGCCATGCAGGCCACTATTTTTGCCAATTTAATACCGGTATTAACGGCGCTCCTGGCGCTGCTTTCGGGCATGGAAGATTTGCCTTTGCGAAAACTCGGCGGCGTGTTGATTGTGATTCTCGGTGTCTTTCTTTCACAAAGCAAAAAGCCCTTTCTCGGCCTGCCCGGAATGGTGTGGAACTATTTTGTGAAGAGGAAATGACAGGAATCATGAATAGAACGATTTAAGAATAACGATTGTTGATCGGTGATTTTTGATCGGAAGTTCGAATTTATTACCTGAATCAGATCTAAAAACACAATTCTAAAATCATATATCTTATATCATTCTGTGTTCTAGAGGACTTTAGCCGCCAATGTCAAAAACAATTTCATTCCTTCTTCTGACGCAGGATTCATGCGGTAATTGATGTTATCGGTGAGATACGAAACTGCGTCATCGAACGAAAGACCAGCAGAACCGAAATGACGAACTGCTGCTGCGGGATCTTCAATACCGGCTTCCAATGCGACCTTCAAAGGTCTCAGACTTTCTTCCTTCATGTCGGCACGTGCAATCCATACAGCAAAAACAAACGGTAGTCCTGTCATTTCTTTCCAGGCCTCACTCAGATCGAAACTATATTTATAGCTCTTCTGCAATTCAAATGCTTTGTCACCAATGGCAATGCGTGCATCAGCCGATGCATCATCATGTTTGACAAAGGCAGGATGAATGTTCCAGTGATTGTGACACAAAATTTTCAGCAACAGATTCGAACTGCGCGAATGACTGTCGGGCGAAATATGTTTGATATCCTGCAAAGGACGGTTACTTAAAAGCAACACCGAACGAACAGGCCCATCGGCACTGATGCAGAAAGGTTTTATAATCTGAAAATTTTCAAGCGAGTTCAACGCGCCAACAGGAACCAGCGCTACATCACTGCTGCCTTCAGCAAAATTTTTCGCACATTGCGCAGGCGGAACAATGCTGAGCTGCGAATACAAGCCATCATCGGCATTCAGCAATCCAAAATGATACGGAAACGAGTTTAAATAGCTTACCAGAGAAATGTTCATAATACAGTCATAATCGGATACAAAGGTAGTGCTGATTTCTTCTTGGAAACAAGTATTTCCGATGATATTTATCAACAATAAAATATTATCTTCGCAACAGGAAATGCGCTATGAAAACTGAATCCATCATCCAGAATCTGAAGGCACTTGCCGCCGAATTCCGCACCGGCACAAAGCTTTTCGCTACCGAAGACCTGCCCGAAGCTTTTTATCAAACCATGCTTCACAACAAATGGTTTACAAAAGAAAACATCATTAGCTCCGTGAACGCGCTTGCAGACATGATTTCGGACGAGAACACAGTACATGAATGGTTAGCGAAATATCCGGAGCCAACATCTGATCCGAAAAAAATATTACTGATTCTGGCCGGAAATATTCCGGCGGTGGGATTTCACGATGTACTCTGCACGCTGCTTTCGGGACATTCGGCTGAAATAAAATTGTCGTCGGACGATAAATTTTTAATACCATGGATGCTGCGTGCTGCTGAAAATATTTTTCCGGAATGGCGCGGAAGGATTCGCTATCACGAAGGACTGATGCAGGATTTCGACGCTGTTATTGCCACCGGAAGCAATCAATA
>CAYSCE010000307.1:0-4094 GCA_964429475.1 uncultured Bacteroidaceae bacterium
TGCAGGGCTTATCGAATGCGACATTACGCCATCAGACCTTGGGCTCTGCTCCCAATCGCCGTTTTGTGGCCGAGTGGCGTCATTTCGAAACCTGGGGCTCGTCGGGTGGCGGTGATTTTTCTTTCCAGATTATTCTTTATGAAGGAACAAATGTAATTCAGTTTGTATATGAGACTCAAACTTCATTTGCAGATGATTTTCAGGTTGGTTTGCGAGGATCTTCAGCCACTGATTACTGTAACAGAACCAAAGCAACGGACGATCAGTGGCTGAGCTCGCTTGCCGGAACAACCAATTCTAAGGTTATGAATGCCGGTACAAACAACAACACCAAACCCAATGGAATCTATACATGGACTCCAAGGAACATGGTGTATGTTTCATCAACCACCACACAGACGGTGACAGCCGATGTAGGCTTGGGCTCATCCGATCAACAGATTATTGGTATTCAGATTGTAACTCAAAACACTAACAATCCGTTTAGTGTTTCCTCATTTACAATCAACACCAATGGAAGTACGGCTTCGGCAGCCGATATCAGCCAGATGAAACTATGGAGCACCGGTTCTTCGGCAACATTTGTAACCACCACACAACTCGGCAACAGCGTAAGTAATCCTGCTGGTACTGTAGTCATAAATAGTGGTTCCAATTTGCCATTGACGTTGGTTCCCGGAACAAATTATTTCTGGATTACTTATGATATTGAAGCATCGGCAACAATAAATAATTATGTAGATGCTGAATGCAACAGCATTTCGGTTGGCGGAACGCCGCGTACGCCTACGGTTCAGGCGCCTTTGGGGTGCAGGCAGATCAAGGATTTGTGTACATCAGGCATTGGTACCGGGCTGGTCAATATTGCGTCATTGCCCTACAGCAGTGGCTCACAGACCACCTGCGGCATGGTGAATAATCTCACCTCTTCGAATACTACTACCTGTGGATCGGACAGCTATTTGAGTGATGAGGATGTTGTTTATGTTTTCACTCCTGCTGTTTCGGGCTGCATAACCATCAATCTTACCGCTAGTCAAACATACAGCGGACTGATGTTGTATCATGGCTGCCCAATCAATGGTGTTGGTGGCACCTGTGTTTCGTATCAGCAGAGCAGTACTGCCGATAAAACTATGACTGCTGGTGTTATTGCCGGTGAAACCTATTACCTGGTGATTGATTCGTGGACAGAGAATACCCCACATTGTTTGAATTATACAGTATCTATCTCAACTCCTTCAGGAGGTCCGGCCAACAGCAACCCATGCAATGCAGTTGAATTGCCTGTCGGAAATTCCTGCTCATTCAATAGTTATACAAATGAATGTTCCGGTGGTTCATTGGTGCCAAATCCGGGCTGTGCAGGATATTCCGGTGGCGATGTGTGGTTTAAGATATTTGTACCTGCTTCCGGAAATATTGTCATTGATACGGATGATGATGTTGTGACCGATGGCGGAATGGCAATATATAGTGGTGCCGATTGCAATTCACTTACATTGCTTGCCTGCAACGATGATGGCAGTGAAAACGGTTATATGCCGATGATTTCATTGAGCAACCAAACTCCCGGAGCTCCCTTGTGGATTCGTTTCTGGGAAGCTGATAACAACAATAACGGAACATTTGGTATTTGCGCATATCAAATGCCCGATGTGCCGGTATGTGTTAGCAATCCCGCAGCCGGAGACCATTGCACAGATGCCACACCCATTTGTAATTTAAACGGATATTGCGGAAATACAAGTTCAACCTATGATAGTGATGAACCGGGTAATCTGGGCGATTTGTGGGTGAGTGCTACCATTGAGAACAATTCATGGTTGAAATTTGTTGCTGAAAATGATACCGTTGTTTTAAATGTATGGGTTTCGAATTGCTATTATGGCGACGGGATCCAGATGCGTATCGTTGGAACATCTGACTGCAACGCGTTTACGGCGTATTCAAATTTCTGGAATCCCGAAGTGGAAACCGATGGAATTATTATGGCAACCGGGCTTACAATTGGCACTACGTATTATCTCGTTATTGATGGTTATGCCGGGGATGTATGCGATTATGTGATTGGTGCCGGTGCATGGTCCGGCGTGCTGGCTCCCAATGCCGGTGCTGATACTGTGATAACAGCTGGTACTTGTGTCACATTGTCGGCGTCGGGTGGAACCGGCTTCCAATGGTCTTCGAATCCCGTTGACCCAACACTTTCAGTAGCTGAACAGACGCAGCAAACCATTAATGTGTGCCCCACAGTGCAAACAACCTATACAGTTACGGTAACCGGGGGTAATCCACTGTGTCCTTCAAATGGTACTGATCAGACGGTAGTTTTTATCAACAGTAATCTGCCTGTTGAGTATCTTGATCTGGAAGCATATTGTTCTGGCGAAGAAGTTTATATTCATTGGAGTACGGCTTCGGAAATAAACTGCGATTATTTTGTAATTGAAAAATCAACCGATGGACAGATTTTTCAATCTATCCGGACAATTGCTGGGCACGGCAATTCAAACACGGTGCTGAATTATGCCGTGAAAGATGATCAGATTATAAACCCAACAAATTATTATCGCATCCGTCAGGTCGATACTGATGGACAGGAGAATTATTCACCTGTTCTTACAGCAACATGTATTGATGACAATGTTGATGTGGGTTTTATGGTAAACTACAATAATGAAACTGTTGTTGTTCAGTTTGATGCATTAGAAGGTGAGCAATATATTATAAGTCTTTACGATGTACAAGGTAGAAATATTTATGCCGAAATGTATGTGGCAGGCGAAAATGAAGTCGCAGAAATCTTAATGCCGGTCATCAATCCGGCGGCTGGAATGTATTTTATTAGCGTGGAGAGTTTGTCTTTTTCCGGATACCAGAAATGCATAATACATTAATGTTGTTATTTATTCCCCCGTTTCAAACCTCAAAGCCCTGCAATCAGATTGCGGGGTTTTGTTTTGCAGAAAATTGTAATTTTATACTGAATTAGAATTGGGGAGCCATGAAGAAGTTTTTAAGTTTAATCATTATTTTATTTTTTACAGATGTGTTTTTGTTTGCATCATCAACTGATGCAGATTTAAATTCACTGATATTATCAAATCCCAGAAAAGCGGTTGAGTTATTGAATTCGCGCATTGAAAATGGATTGCGGACGTATGATTATCGGAATGTCGCTCCTGATCTGATTCATGTTGCTTCTGTTTATCGCATGCTTGGTAATTTTGATGACGCCATGCATAACTTATTAAGCGCGCGCGAAATCCTGGTTTTGCATGCTTCCGATTTCTCCGGCACCGATTCACTCATGGGTGAATATTACGAAACGATGGGGATGATTTATATTGGCCGGTACATGCGAAGCCGGGGTATAGAGCTGCTTAACAAAGCCATTCCCTTGTATATTCATTCGGGTAACTACGAGGATGCTGCTACTTGTATGAAGTGGTGTACTGTTGCATTTTTAATGGATAATCAGCCCGGGGAAGCCCGAAAACATGTAAGAGAGTTGTATCAATGGCAGCAAATAAATCGAAATCCGTTTCTCGTTGCTTGTTATTATGAGTCAGAAGCAGCCATTGCTGAGCATTCCGGTGATTATGAAAATGCAATAAAATCATATAAGCTTGCTATGGAGCAATATCGTGTATGTGGTAACATTGTAGGTCAGTCCGACATGTACGCTTATACCTGCCGTGTATTGCTGGCTCAGGAAAAATTCGATGCAACCATTGAATATGCCGAAAACGGCGCTCAGTGGGCCAGAGAGCATGGCGATGCCGGTGGATATTTCGAAATTTTGTTGTACAAGGTTTTCGCATTGGCAAAAACAGATGTCGCTGCTGCGTTTGAATTGGCGAAAAGTCAACTGGGAGAAATTACGTCTTTGGGTCTTACTATTCATAAAGGGATTTATCTTACCAACATCATCAGCTATGCTGAACAAATGAAACAGTATGAAACTGCATTCAAATTCTCACGTCAGTTTCTTGATGTTTTCAAAGAGGCATACGGATTGTCAAGCGAACAGCGAATTGCAGACATGACCATGCAGATGCAAACAGAAAACCTGAACCTGCGCATTGAAA
>CAYSCE010000308.1:0-4073 GCA_964429475.1 uncultured Bacteroidaceae bacterium
ACCAATGTGCAGATTGATATTTCGGGTGCATCGCAGTTATTTGTTGCCCGCGGCGAAGTGATTGTTTTTGACGGATTCCTGAAAGTGTACGAAGAATCGCGCGACGACGATACGGCAGACGAAGACAAAACCCAGCTGCCGAAAATGAAGGAAGGCCAGAAGCTGGTGAATGATAAAATTATTGCCGAACAGAAATTTGCACAGCAGCCCCCGCGCTACAGCGAAGCTTCGCTGGTGAAAAAGCTCGAAGACCTTGGTATCGGCCGCCCCAGTACCTATGCGCCAACCATTTCAACCATCCAGCGCCGCGAATATGTCATTAAAGAAAACCGGCAGCCGCAGGAACGCAAATATATTCAGCTTACACTGGCAAAATCGGCCGTGAAACGGGCTGTTCAGACCGAAAAATTCGGCAGCGAGAAAAATAAACTGTTCCCGACCGATCTTGGAATTATTGTTACTAAGTTTCTGGTAGAACATTTCGAAAACATTGTCGATTATAATTTTACCGCCAATATTGAAAAAGACTTTGACGAAATCGCCGAAGGAAAACGCAAATGGAATGTGCTGATTGAGAAATTTTACAAAGGCTTCGATCCGCAGGTCAGCAACATTGACAAAACCACCGGAAAATATCACGGCGAGCGTTTGTTGGGTGTTGATCCCGCTTCGGGAAAAAATATTTACGCCAAGCTTGGTCCTTTTGGTCCTATGGCGCAGATTGGTGAATCAACCGATGAGGAAAAACCGCGCTTTGCCGGATTACTCAAAGGACAAACCATCGATGGCGTAACGCTTGAACAGGCTTTGGCTTTGTTTAGTTTTCCGAAAAATCTGGGCGAATACGAAGGAAAAGAGGTCGTTGTTTCCGTGGGTCGCTTTGGTCCTTATGTGCGCTACGACAACAAATTCTATTCAATCCCGCGCGACATCAATCCGACTTCGGTAGAATTGAACGGCGCCATGGAAATTGTTCGGACCAAACAGGAAAAAGATAAGAACAGCGTGCTGAAAACCTTTAAGGAAGAACCTGAGTTGCAGATTGTAAAAGGTCGCTTTGGCCCTTATATTAAGTTCAGCGGAAAAAATTATCCGTTGGGAAAAGGCAAAAAATACGATACGCTGAGCCTCGAAGAAATTCGTGAAATCATCAGCAATTATGCCGGCAAGGCTCCGGGAAAGCGTAAAGCAGCTGTTGCCAAAGAAAAAACCGCAGCTAAAGCAGCCCCAAAAACAAAGAAGGCCACGGCTAAAGTAAGCGCTGAAAAAAAGACGACGACGAAAGCTACGACCAAAAAGGCAACAGCCAAAAAGCCGGCTGCAAAAAAAACCACCACTAAAAAAGCTGCCACAACGAAAAAGAAATAGCGATGGACGATCTTCAGCTGTATTTCGAACCGGTGAACGGTCCCTGGCTTCCCGAAAATTTTAATCCGGGTCAACTGGGCGCCTCCATAGATATTCATCTGGATGACCATTTCCCTGATATCGAAAATATTCAGATCGCCATTATTGGTGTACCCGAAAACCGGAATTCGAAAAGCAACCGCGATTCCTCTTTTGCTGCCGATGCCATTCGTCCGTATTTGTTTGCATTGCAGAATCATTTTCAATCGGTCTCTATAGCCGATCTGGGAAATCTCAAAACCGGAATGACTTCGGACGACACCAACGAAGCTGTGAGTGAAGTCATCAGTCAGCTGTTGCAGGCCAATATTTTGCCAATCGTGCTGGGAGGCAGTCAGGACCTGGCTTATGCCATGTATCTGGCGTATGAAAAACGCTCCCGGATAATTAATATTCTTTCGATCGACTCGCGTTTCGATATCGGCCAGTCGGACGATGCCTTTTCTAACGAATCGTGGCTGAACAAGATTATTTTCCGCGATCCGAATTTCCTGTTCAATTATTCCAATATCGGGTATCAGACCTATCTGGTTGAACAAGAGGCAATTTCATTATTGAAAAAGCTTTTCTTCGATGGAACGCGCCTGGGTATGGCTAAAGCTGATATGACTGAAACAGAGCCTGTTATTAGAAACGCCGATATGCTGACTTTCGATTTTTCGTCGGTACGCATGAGCGATTGTCCGGCGGCTTCGTTTCCTTCGCCCAATGGTTTTAACGGCGAAGACGCCTGTCAGATAATGCGTTACGCGGGTTTGAGCGAAAAGCTGACCTCATTGGGTTTATTTGAATTGTGCCCTGCTAATGACCGTGACGGCATGTCGGCTCACCTGGCCGCACAAATGATCTGGTATTTTATCGAAGGTTTCTCGGCCCGCAAAGGCGACGATCCGCATATGAACAAAGCGGCTTTTCTTAAATATATAGTATCGATGGTCGAAACCCAGTCCGATATTTCGTTTTACCGTAGTCCGGTGAGCGACCGCTGGTGGATGGAAGTGCCGTGCCCGAAAAATCTGTTCTCGAAATTCGAGCGGCATTATATGGTACCCTGCAGTTATAAGGATTATGAAGAAGCCATGCAGGAGCATCTGCCTGACCGATGGTGGCAGACTTTTCAAAAATTCATGTAGAAAACCGGTTAAATTGTTAAATTTTCCGGGAAATTCATTTTATTCTTATAAAATCAGCATTCATTTCTGAAAAAAATGAGCAATAATTAATTTTTTTTGCCGGATAGGTATATGTCGTCGTAAGTAGCACGTAAACAGGGTGTTGCAAAGATAAATTGGTTTATTTTATTTTATGAAAGCCGGCTTTGACTAAAAAAATCCGGAAATGTCAAACCAATGTGAAACAAAAAAAAGCCAATGGAGTATAAAATATTCGTTTGGCAAGGTGAGTTATTTTGTTCACGAGGCAAAACTTTTCAAAAAAAATGAACAATTTGTTGTCGATATCAAAATTTCTTTGTTACTTTATGCACTTTTTTAAGAGGTGTACACTTAATCTTTTGACTATGAGGAAAAATATACTTTTCCTGTTTTTGGTATTTCTGGGTTTGGGAGCTGCAAATGCACAGCAGGATGCACAATATACCCAGTACATGTTTAACCAGATGGCGTTTAATCCGGGATACATCGGAAGCCATGATATGATCTGCGGAAATGTTCTTTTCCGTCAACAATGGTTAGGCTTTACAGAAACTGTCAACGGGCAGGAAAACAACGTTGCGCCGCAAACCATGTTGTTTACGCTGCACAGCAATGTTAATCCGATTCACGGTGGTCTTGGCCTGGTGGTTTACAAAGATAAACTCGGCTACGAAGACAACATCGGCGTGAAGTTCGGATATGCCTATCGCCGGCAGATCTGGGGTGGTTATTTAGGAGCTGGTATTATGGGTGGTTTTCTGAATAAGAAAATTGACTTCTCTCAGCTGAATCCAATTGATGCAGGCGATCCTCTGCTTCAGGGAGCCCAGGAAAGTGACATGGTGTTCGACCTGTCATTTGGATTATATTTTAACCGACCGGGTGAATTTTCGGTTGGCCTGGCTTCAAACCAGCTCATGCAAAGCACCTCGGAGATGGGTGTCGGACTCGGCAGCCCGCAGTTGAAACGTCATTATTACCTGTCAGGAACGTATAATTACACATTGCCCAATAATCCACAGTTTGAATTGCGCCCATCGGTGCTTGTAAAATCCGATTTTGCCAGTCTGCAATTCGATATTGATGCCCTGATGTTTTACAACAGCCAGTTCTGGGGTGGTCTCGGTTATCGTATGACCGACGCCGTTTCCATTCTGTTGGGCGCTTATCCGTTTGCCAACTCCGGTAATGATGATCTGGAGACCCTAGGCATCGGCTACAGCTACGATGTAACGACGTCTGCCATGGGCCGTAATGGCCGAAGCAGCGGCAGCCATGAAGTTTTCATTAGCTACTGCAATAAAATAGTGGTTATAAAAGAGCCTTCAAGCTACAGAAATGTGCGTTTCCTCTAATTTGTCCGAAATTTGAAACCTGAAAATAAAAAACAGCGTTAAAAAGAGATAGGTTTTATTAAATTTGCACCCATGAAGTCCAACACCCGTTTAAATATGAAGTACCTAACTGTTTTAGTGTTGCTAGTTTTGGCATTGTCCTCATGCAACACGGGAG
>CAYSCE010000309.1:0-4058 GCA_964429475.1 uncultured Bacteroidaceae bacterium
TATTTCCCAATCCGGCTGTTGAATGAAAATATGGACCTGCGGCGCGAGGTGCGGAAAACGCCTTCCGAAGCAGCTTTCACATCTTCAACCGTATAAAAAGCATTGGGGTTGTGCAGATTTACAATATCAATAAATGCAGAAAGGTCCTTGCGTTTGATAATGGACATAACAATTTTCACAGGACCACGCACGCCTTCAGCATCCATCATGGTAACTCCGAAATTCTGCGACGATAAATGTGCAATCAGTTCTGTGGTATCGAATTTTGGAATAACACGGACAATAACAGTCCCAATAGATAGTTTTTCATCGATCATCATACCGATCAGATTGCCAGTTGCAAAGCCGGCTCCGTAAGCAATAATGGCTACCCAGTTGGTCAGGTCGTTCAGAATTTGTCCGACTGCAAGCAACCAGATAATGACTTCGCAGAAGCCCAGAATCGGCACCCAGAATTTTACGCCGCGGGCCAGAAAAATCAGACGCAATGTGCCAACGCTTTGATCGGCAATGCGGGCCAAGAAAATCGCCAATGGCAAAATGACATATTCGTACCAGGAAAAATCCATTTCTTTTTTTTTTGCAAAGATACCAAAACAAAAAAAACCGGCCTGCTTTCGCAGGCCGGACCCAATTAAAAACAAAGCATTAAAGCTTTATCTTCTTCTCGATTTCTTCGACATACACCCGAAAATGTTTGTCGGTATCGATAAGATTCTTTACGGTGCGCACAGCATGCAAAACCGTTGCGTGGTCTTTGCCGCCTATGTCAACACCAATGCTGGCGAGCGAATTCTTGGTCAGTGTTTTTGCAAAATACATGGCCAGCTGACGTGCCTGAACAATCTCGCGCTTACGCGAACTGCTGTGCATCTGCTCGACAGAAATATTGAAATAATCACACACCATTTTCTGAATGTAGTCAATCGAAATTTCGCGTTTCGAATTGCGTACATACTGATCAATCATGGTCTTGGCCAGATCGATGGTGATGGGCTTGCGGTTGAATGATGAATGTGCTACCAGTGAAATCATGGCGCCTTCGAGCTCACGAATGTTGGTCGAAATGCTGTATGCCAGATATTCAATAACATCGTCCGGAATGGTCAGGCCGTCTTTATGCAGTTTTTTCTGAATAATAGCCATGCGTGTTTCAATGTCGGGCATCTGTAAATCGGCTGCAAGTCCCCATTTGAAACGCGACAACAAACGTGGTTCAATGTCTTCGAGTTCAACAGGCGGTTTGTCCGACGTAAGAATAATCTGATTGCCTTTCTGGTGAAGCGTGTTGAACAGCTGGAAGAAAACATCCTGTGTTTTGAGCTTGTTCGCCAGATTGTGAATATCGTCCATGATCAGTACATCTATCATCTGATAGAAATGTACAAAATCGTTGGTGGTGTCGTCTTTTACAGAATCGATGAACTGATTCAGAAATTCTGAAGTCTGAACATACAACACTGTTTTATCGGGAAAGTTCTTTTTTACTTCAATACCAATGGCGTGCGCCAGATGTGTTTTTCCCAATCCTGTATCGCTGAAAATGAACAAAGGATTGAAAGAAGTTTTTCCGGGATTTTTGGCAATGGCTAAACCGGCCGAGCGAGCCAGACGGTTGCAGTCGCCTTCGACAAAATTATCAAAGTTGAGACTTTCGACCAGTTGTGAATTGACTTTGATTTTACGAAGTCCGGGAATAATAAAAGGATTCGGAATTTCTTTGGAAGTGCCACGGTTGATATCAATGGGAATATCAACCGAAGGGTTTTTCAGAACAGCCCTGTCCGAAGACGGGTAATTGACCGAAATTCCGCTATTGGAGGCATCCACAAGGATGTTGTATTCAAGCTTTCCATCCTGTCCCAGCTCCTTGCGGATGATCTTTTTCAACAGATCAATATAATGTTCTTCTATCCATTCATAGAAGAAGCTGCTGGGCACCTGAATGGTCAGCACATTGCTGTCGAGCTTTAAAGGTTTTATCGGCGCAAACCATGTTGTAAAACTGTGGTCGTCGATGTTATCCTTTATTACTTTAAGGCAGTTGTTCCAAATTGTTTTAATATCTTTTGCCATTCCAATTGTAAAACTGAATAGGTTTTTATGTACGGTTTTTCAAATCAAGTAATTAACAACAACGAAAGCTTCTCAGAGGTTTTTCAAGTGTTAAAGAGCAAATTCAGAAGGCAAAGGTGAGTAAAAAAAGTTTGATAAAAAAATTTTTTTATACTTGATTTTTAAAAATATTATTCGTATAGGCATCGACGAAAATTAACTCACCACCGCCGGTAAAAAAACAATCGACACGACTCATACGTACACCGGCGTATGCATTCTGTGTAATCGTAACCTGTTTGCCATCGGTATTATAAACAACAACAGGTTTCGATAATAATGTATGGCTGTGTCCGCCAAGGATAACATCAATGTTTTTGCTTTGCTTCGCCATCTCATAATCGGCTATGTGTTCGTCATCCGATTTGTAGCCCATATGCGAAAGACAAATAACCATGGAACACTTTTCTTCCTTTTTCAGTTTATGCGCCATGGCGGCAGCGGTTTCAACCGGATCGCGGTATTCAGTATCACCGAAGGTAAGTTTGTTGATCAATCCGAACGGATAAACGCCCAAACCAAAAACACCGATTTTTATTTTACCGAACGTAAAGATTTTATAAGGCTGTATCATCTTTTTCAGCCTGTCGTGATTGAATACATAATTGGATGCAATAAACGGAAAAGTGGCGTGCTGCATGGCATCGGCCAACCCGTCAAGACCTTTGTCAAACTCATGATTGCCAATGGTGGCGGCCGAATAATTCATTTCGGACATGAGCTTCATTTCAACTTCGCCACCATACATATTATAATATGGAGTTCCCTGGAAAATATCGCCTGAGTCAAATAATAAAACCGGGTACCCTTCGCCCCGGACCTGGTTGATCACAGCCGAACGCGCTGCAAAACCACCCAGCCCCGGATAGCGGTGATGATTATCGGGCAACGGATCAATCTGACTGTGCGAATCGTTGGTATGGAGCAATACAATCTTTTTCGTTTTTTTGTTTTTACCGGCCTGAAGCACGTCAGGCACTGCCAGTGTGGCTCCGGCAACCAGCAAAGTCTTTAAAAAATCACGACGACTACTCATAACGAATCCTTTCATCCAGTTTTGGTGAAATGGTTTTTCCTTCTTTGGTCATTTCCTCTATATACCGGATAAACACATCGCGCACCAGTAAACCAGTTTTAATGTAACGAATATTATCGGCGAGGAAATCAAGTCCGTCGCCGCCCTGAGCCAGATAATCAGAAGTGACCAGAATATACCTTTCATCAGCTGAAAAGGTCTTTCCGCCAATTTCGGCTTTGGTCCATGCGGTGGCGTTCAGCACCAGCCGCAATCCGCCAACCGGCATTCCGCCCTTTTGCGCAATCACATCAAAGAGTTTTTGCAACATGTCGCCACGCAGTTCAAGAATGACAATTTCATTATCAAAGGGCATCAGCTGAAAAATGTTGCTGACAGTCACTTCGCCTTTCGGGAGCGATGTGCGGATTCCGCCATTGTTCAGCAGCGACATGACCGGTAATCCCGAGATACTGTCTTTAAAATCGTTTTTAACCACCGACACCATCACATCGGACAGAAAATTGCCCAGCAAACTCTCGGGCGTTCCTTTTTCCATCGCAAACTCGCTGTAACCAATCACCCTGTTCATGGCCGAATCCAGTTTCATTTTATAGGGGGCAGCTATCCGGATGATGGCTGAATCAACACCCAATGAATCATGCACCATGAGCGATTGAGCGGTGCTGCTTTCCAATGTGGCTGTTTTGCACGAAAACAGCACAACTGTCATCATCAATATTACTATTGACGACAGTATTCCTTTAATTTTCTGACTATGTTGTTTCATGAAGATTTCAAATGTAGTATTTTTTACTTTTCACTGCCGAAAATCAGGAAAACATATTGTGAAAAAAGTTTAACATTTGGAAACTGAAAATTTAACAACTAAATATATTTTGTGTTTATAGGTGAATTCAGGCCTTTT
>CAYSCE010000310.1:0-4048 GCA_964429475.1 uncultured Bacteroidaceae bacterium
TTGCGGCTTCAAACCATTTGATATAATACATGCACACGACTGGCTCACGTATCCGGCCGGCATTGCTGCCAAAGAAGTAAGCGGGAAGCCATTGGTAATACATGTGCATGCGACTGAATTTGACCGGTCGGGTGAACATGTCAATCAGCAGGTGTACGATATTGAACGCGAAGGCATGCTTAAAGCCGATCGGATTATTACGGTTTCCAATCTCACGCGCAATATTGTGATTGAGCGCTATGGCATCAATCCCGATAAAGTATTTACAGTGTACAATGGGGCCGATGCTTTTCAGGCGCCGGCCATCGAACATATCGATAAACCCTTTCCTGAAAAAGTGGTGACTTTTCTGGGTCGCATTACTTTTCAGAAAGGTCCCGATTATTTTGTCGAGGCGGCGCGCAAGGTGTTGCTAAAAGACGAAAATGTTCGTTTTGTAATGGCGGGTTCCGGCGATATGCTGCCGCGTATAATACGCATGGTATCGAAGCACCGCATGGGTCATAAATTTCATTTTACCGGCTTTCTGAAAGGCAACGATGTTGATAAAATGTTTTCGTACAGCGATGTATATGTGATGCCAAGTGTGTCGGAACCTTTTGGCATATCACCACTCGAAGCCATGCGGAGCAGTGTGCCGGTGGTTATTTCGCGGCAATCGGGTGTGGCCGAAGTGCTGCGTCATGCATTGAAAGTCGATTTCTGGGATGTCGATGCCATGGCCGACAGCATTTACGGTTTGTTGAATTATCCGGCGTTGTCGCGCATGTTCTCGCGCTATGGCCGCAACGAAGTTGAAGATCTGAAATGGGACAATGCGGCTGCATCGGTCCTGAGTATTTATCAGCAATTAGTATAGGAGGAGATTATGAAGTCAATCTGTTTTTATTTCCAGGTGCATCAGCCCTTCAGGTTACGATCTTATCGCTTTTTCGAGATTGGTAACAATCATCATTATTTCGATGATTATCAGAATCGTTACATTTTGCGTCGGGTAGCCGATAAATGCTATCTTCCCATGAATAAGCTGCTGCTCGATCTGATTAAGGAATTTGGTTTTCAGTTCAAGGTTTCTTTCTCAATTTCGGGTGTTGCACTCGAACAGTTTAAAAAATATACACCCGAAGTGATTGACAGCTTCAGGGCACTGGCCGAAACAGGTTGCGTTGAATTTATTGCCGAAACCTACAGCCACTCTTTATCGGCTTTGCGCAATGAACATGAATTCCGCACCCAGGTGAAAAAACAACAACAGTTACTGAAAGATCTGATCGGATATGAAAGCACAACGTTCCGTAATACGGAGCTGATATATTCGAACGATATCGGCGACATGGTTTACCGCATGGGCTTTGATGTGATGCTGACCGAAGGCGCCAAACATGTGCTGGGTTGGAAGAGTCCGAATTATATGTACTGCAATGCGCAGAATCCGCGCCTGAAATTGTTGCTGAAAAATTTCCGTCTGAGCGATGATATTGCTTTCCGTTTCTCGCAGCAAAGCTGGGAAGGATGGCCACTTACTGCCGATAAATTTGTTGGCTGGCTCAATCAGATCGATCCGCGCGAAGAAGTAGTGAACCTGTTTATGGATTACGAAACCTTTGGCGAACATCAGTGGCCCGAAACCGGAATCTTTGATTTCATGCGGGCTTTACCGGGCACGGTGTTCGGTAACAGCGATTTTACTTTTGCAACACCAGGCGAACTGGGACGTACTTTACAGCCGGTAGCACCGGTTCATGTGCCTTTTCCGATTTCGTGGGCCGACGAAGAACGCGACCTTACCGCATGGCTGGGAAACGATTTACAGGACGATGCTTTTGATACATTGTATAGTTTGTCTGAGAAAATGGACTATGTAATGTCGTATTCAAAAAATATGGAAGCAATGGCTGCAAGCGGCACTGCCGGCCATAAAGTGAGTGTTGATGAATTGAATAAACTGTACGATGACTGGTTGAAACTGCAGACCAGCGACCATTTTTATTACATGTGTACCAAGTGGTTTGCCGACGGCGATGTGCATAAATACTTCAATCCGTATGGTACACCGTACGATGCGTATATCAACTTTATGAATGTACTGAGCGATTTTATGCTGCGCCTGAGTCAGCATTCGTTTTTGAATACCATTCCGGAATCGGCTCCTGTGGCCGAAGAGTCAAAAGCTGAAACCAAAAAAGTGGTCAGAATTTCGGTTGGGAAAAAACCGACTGCAAAAAAAACAAGCACTAAAAAAGCTACGGAAAAGAAGACTGCAACTAAAAAAACAGCAGAAAAGAAAACCGAAAAGCCGAAAGTTTCATCAACAAAAACGGCTGCAAAAAAGACGACAAAAACAAAATCGCCTACCACCAAAATCACTGTAAAGAAAACAACGTCGAAGAAAAAACCGAATCCGGATTCTGAATAATATTTTTAGTATGAAACCACTGGTGTTTTCGTTGATTGTACTATTATTTTCATTTGGTACTGTTGCGCAGAACAACAGCAATGGCACAATAAAGCGCTTACGAATGAACGAAACGCCGGACTCATTAACACCAGGTGCGTATCATTTTGCCGGTTGGAATTTCAGTAGGGGAGTAAGCACTTTTTTTGCTTTTCCTTTTGAATATACGTTTAACCGTCAGACGGGTATTCAGTTTGAGCTGGCATTTAAACCTGCCGAAAGTGATCCACAGTTGCCCAACCGGTATTCATTTATTCCGCCTAGTACTTCGCGAAAAGCTTCATTTATCTGGTCTGGAAAGTTGTCATATCACCATTATTCAAGGGCGGGGAAGCATTCCTTTTTTTATGTCGGCCCCTATTTCAGGTTCGATTATCTGGATGCAAAAAATGTATTGATTTACGATTGCTATGGAAGTGAATATCCTGCTTATACTTTTTCGCGTAACACCCGGCTGTTTATTGGTGGTATATCGGTTGGCAGCCGCAGTTTTAACAAGCGAAATCCATTTTACTTTGGAATCAGTATTGGTGGCGGAATCTACGACGACTATCACCAAATAGTTCAATTAAAACCACTCGACTACGAAGATCCGCATCTGGATTATAAATATGGAGATAACGGATTTGTTCCGGATGTAACATTTGATCTTGGCTTCACCATTAAATTCCGCAAGCGGGCGATGTTCGGGAAGTAATTGATTACCAATTTTCAATGCTCATCAACAAACTCATCACATCTAGTTCATATTTGTCATAGGCCGGAACGGTTGAGAATAAAACCATGGGCATAATGTTCTGACGGTCTGCTGAAACCAGCAGCATAATGGTTGTAAGCATGTCTGTTTTATTACCGTCATCAGAAATCAGATATCCGGCTCCATCGTAACTATAAAATGTAATACTGTTATTTTCGAAGGATGGTTGCTCTTCGGACCACTCTACTTCGGAGAGTGTTTCGTAAACAATCTGTTCAGCATCGGAAAGTGCGTAATTCAATGCAGAATCGAGCATCGGATATTCAAATGCCCAGAACATACTGATTAACTTATCGGTATAATCAGGATTTTGGGGCGTTATAGTGAAGTATCCTTTTTCTTGTGATACTTTCCAATTGGCAGTGTCTACATCCACAAAGAAAACCAATTCATCATATTCGGGCAGCGCATAATTTTTAATGGACTCCTGAGCATGATTGACCAAAGGCAGGCAGCCGAGCAGAAACAACAGCATCAGAGTTTCTTTCATACAGGAAAGTGTAAAAAGTGTTGCGAAACAATATCACGATGATGAACAAAAATAAAATTTTTAACCGGATCAATGCAGATGATTAATCCAGAATTGATCATGAGATATACTTCTTAATTTCAGAATTCAGTTTTTCAACACTTTCGCGGGCATCGCCGTAGAGCATATCGGTATTTTCCTTGTAGAACAGCGGGTTTTCGACGCCCGAATATCCGGTTGCCATCGAACGTTTGAGCACAATAACACGCTTTGCTTTCCATGCTTCTATTACAGGCATTCCGTAAATGGGACTTCCGGCATCGTCCTGTGCGCCGGGATTTACAATGTCGTTGGCACCGATAATCAG
>CAYSCE010000311.1:0-4036 GCA_964429475.1 uncultured Bacteroidaceae bacterium
ATCCGTCGACTCACGGTATTTTTGAAGAAGCCGTAAAAGAAATTATGGATATAATTCATTCACATGGCGGTCAGGTGTACATGGACGGTGCCAACATGAATGCTCAGGTAGGTTATACCAGCCCGGGCTATATCGGAGCCGATGTATGTCACCTCAACCTGCATAAAACATTTGCCATACCTCATGGCGGCGGTGGCCCAGGCGTTGGTCCCATTGCAGTTGCCAAACATTTGTCTCCATTTCTTCCGGGACATTCACAGGTGAAAACCGGTGGAGACAATGCCATTTCTGCAGTTGCTGCATCACCGTTCGGCAGTGCCTATGTGATTCCCATTTCGTATGCCTATATCAAGCTCATGGGTGGCGAAGGTCTGAAGCTTTCAACGCAGTATGCCATGCTGAATGCCAATTATCTGATGAAAAAACTCGAACCGCATTATAATATATTATATAAAGGTAAAAATGGGTTCTGTGCTCACGAGTTTATTGTGGATTGCAACGCATTTCACAAAGATGGCATAACGGAAACGGATATTGCCAAACGCTTGATGGATTACGGTTTTCATGCACCCACACTGGGTTTTCCGGTCCACGGAACTTTGATGGTTGAGCCAACCGAGAGTGAACCAATGTCGGAAATGAATCGTTTTATTGATGCATTGCTGTCCATTCGCGAAGAAATCAGGGAAGTAGCTGAAGGGAAATGCGACAAGGAAAACAATGTACTGAAAAATGCTCCGCATACATTGGAAATGGTTACTGCAAGCGAATGGAATCATCCTTATTCACGCGAGAAAGCTGTTCAGCATCGCAAAGATGCCCTGAAATACTGGCCGACCGTTTCGCGCATCGATGATGCCTATGGAGACCGTAATATTTTCTGTACCTGTGCTCCTGTAGAGTAAAGAAGTACGCTTTTGTTATTGAATAAAAAAGGGCAGCTATGCCCTTTTTTCATAGAATAATGGAAAATTCATGAAAATGGTTAAAAAAAGCGAAAATTTCTCGTCCGGGCAACCAAAAAATTGTTACTTTTGTCTTCAGAACAAAATTGTTTAACAAAACCAAATCGAGATGAAAAAAGTATTATTCTCTGCCTTATTAAGCATTGTTTTCCTGGGATTTACTCAGGCTCAGTATCTGATTACCACAGATCTGCCGGCTAAAAAAGCCACTGTACCTGCAAAACCAATTGCCAATGACAAAGCAACCCAGACATTCTATCTGGATTATGACGGCGCAGAAGAACTGGCCGCTATAGGCGCCAGCTACGAGCGTTATATCTGGGATTTCAACTCACTTTATGATGCAACAACCAATATCGGTATTACTCAGGTTGGTGTAGCATTCAAAGAAATGTTTGATTATGAAGTTATGGATTATGTTGCTGATGTAACAGCCATTCATGTTGACTCAATCTATGCTTACATTGGACACGAAAACAATTCCGGAACAACCAACACATTCACAGCTACCATTTATCCGCTCGATGCCAATGGTGCTATCAACACTTCTGCAACTGCTTTGTGGACAGATAACATTACAACCACAACAGGTTTATCTTCAGACAATAACTGGATGACCACAGCTATGCTTGAGTTCGAAGTAAATCAGGACATTGCTGCCAACAGCTTTGGCGTTGTGATTGAGTATGATGGCGAAATTGGTGACACAGCCGGTATCATTGCTGGTTTCACCGATGGTGGAAGCGGATGCGGTTCTTATTCTTTCTTTGCATTGAAATCAATGTTCTATCCGAACTCATTTACAGTTGACAGCCGTTACACCAGCTATGGATTCCTCCCGACGTATAGCACATCCCTTGGTGACTGGTCAGGTTTCTACTATGATTGCAATGGTGACAATGTTTACACAGAAGGCACCGACAGTGAATACCTTATTCAGAACCTTTGTGTAGTTGCAAAAGTTACTGTTACAACCAACACTTCAATTGCTGAAAACGAACTCGTTGGAGACCTCAATGTTTCTCCGAACCCCGCTACCGACAATGCTGTTATTTCATACAACCTGAAACAGAACGCCAACAACGTTATGTTCAACCTGTATGACATGGCTGGTCGCGTAATCGTTTCTGAAAACCTTGACAACAATGCCGGTGAAGGTCAGTTCACACTGAACTGCAACGACCTGCAGGCTGGTATTTACTATTATTCAATCGTTGCTGACGGCGTAGCCGCTTCAAAGAAAATCGTTATTGAATAATCTGCATTTTACTCATAAAACGGCTGTCTGATCCAATCAGACAGCCGTTTTTATTTTTAATCATATCAGATATTGATTTTTAGCAGATATTTCATATCTTTGCAGTTCAAATTCTTTCCGTATGAAAGAGATTAACCAACTGATTTCTGAATTGGAGAACAATGTCGGAAAACTCCTTGGACAACTCGATCAAACAAAGAAAGAGCTTGGGTTTCTGAAAGAGGAGAGTATCCGGTTAAAGCTGGAAAACGAAAAACTGAAAAAGCAATTGTCGGACAATGAGGTGCTTAGCAGCGTCCGAAACATTGCTGAGGGAGTGGGAGACCGGATTGACTCGGAATCAGCCAGAAAGAAATTGAACGAACTTATACGCGAAATAGATAAGTGTATTTTATTGTTGGAGGACTAATGAGTGATTTTGCGAAAATTACAGTGATGATAGCCAACCGGAAATACACCCTGTCTGTTGAAAAGAAAGACGAACAAGTAATCAGGGATGCAACGGAACGGATTAATAGTCAGGTTGTTGAGTATCAGCAACGATACAAAGGAAAGGATGTGCAGGATATTCTGACGATGATTCTGTTAAACCTGACCGCTTCGAATGGGAAGGAAGAGTCTCTTGGAAGCCACGACATGACAGCTTTGCAAACCCGGATTGAAAACATTAACCAACTGCTGGAGAAAGCAGTATAGTTCTTTTCAGAAAATAATGCCCGCGTAGTTCATCAGTTTTTATGGTTGATAAACCTCAACAGAATCAATCTAGGGGAAGACTCATAGTGCCCTAAGGCAGGCCATATCCGAAAGGAATTCCAGCAATGGATACAATGGAAGCCTGAATGCACTGGTTAACTCCAAAACATTTTTATCGGGGGTTTAAAACTCCCTGGTGACTATGCGGGTTTTTTTATTTAATTGAAAATGAACTATGGAAAACAATGTGTTAATGCTGGTACTTGAAATCGTAGTACTTGTTATTGCCATCCTGATCTGGGCTTTCATTTTCCGCAAAAATGCCGATCGTAAAAGAAAGCATTTACTCGAAGATGCCAACAAGGAAGCGGATATGATCAAACAGACCCGGATTCTGGAAGCAAAGGAAAAATTCATTCAGATGAAATCTGAAATCGAAAAACGCAACCAGGAGCAAAACAAACGGATTCTCAGTATCGAAAACAAACTCAAACAGCGCGAAATGACGCTGAATCAGCGCAGCGAAGAAATGCAGCGCAAACAAAAAGAAGCTCAAACGCTCCGAGACAATCTTGCTGCCCAAACCGAGGCGATCAATAAAAAGCTGGAAGATGTGACCAAATTACATAAGCAGAGTGTCGAAAAACTCGAAGCCGTTTCAGGAATGTCGGCCGAAGATGCCCGCACCCAGCTCGTAAACTCACTGCAGGAAGAAGCTAAAATTGAGGCCATGAGCCATGTAAAGGACATTGTGGAGGAAGCAAAAATCAATGCTCACCGCGAAGCCCGGAAAATTATCATCGAAACTATTCAGCGCACTGCTACCGATCATGCCGGCGAAAATGCGGTTTCTTCGTTCCCCATTGCCAACGACGAAATCAAAGGTCGCATCATCGGCCGCGAAGGACGCAACATCAAAGCACTGGAAGCCGCTACCGGTGTTGAAATCGTTATCGACGATACACCCGAAACTATCATTCTGTCGGCTTATGATCCTGTACGCCGCGAAATTGCCCGTCAATCGCTCGAAAAACTGGTATCCGACGGTCGTATTCACCCGGCCCGTATCGAAGAAGTGGTGGCCCAAGTCTCAAAGGAGACCGAAGAAATGATCCTG
>CAYSCE010000312.1:0-3986 GCA_964429475.1 uncultured Bacteroidaceae bacterium
GTTCACAATTTCGATTTTCTGTTTTATCCCGCCGAAATTCATGAGCGCAGCAGTTTCTTCTGGAAATTCTACCGCCCGATGCTTGAAAAAATACTGGATGATTACAACAATTCCATGCAAAAATGAGCGATAACAAGAAATACACGGTTGTTTTGTTTTCAATCGATCTGGTCTTCAATCAGATCATCAATCGTATTCTGGAAAAACCGGGTACTGATGTTAAACTGATCAACTACACTTCTTTTTCCGATGCAGAACATATTTCGGAACAGGACAAGATTGATCTGATTATTGTGAATGATGAAATCATCGGCACGTCGAGTTATGAACTCATATCAGTCCTGAGGCTGAAAAGACAGATTTCATGTCCCTTCATTTTTTTCGGAATATCTGAATATGAGGGCGAAAGAAAAGCGCTCATGACCGGAGCCAATTTTTTTATCAGAAAGCCATTCAATCCTGATTCAGTACTGAAAACGTTTCAGGAGCTGCTGCCACTAAAGAACGAATCAGTATGAAAAGATATGCACTGTTCATAATATCATTATTCATCGCACTTCAGCTCACAGCTCAGGTGAACACAGACTCTCTGTTCAATGAGGCCATAAATGATTCACGTGCCGGCAGGTACGATGCTGCCATCGAAAAAGCAGAAAGGGTGCTGAACATTCATCCCGGCCGCTACGATGTGATGGTGTTCGAAGCCAATGTGTACGCCTGGAAAGGAGATTATGAAAACGCTCTCGGCTTTGCCGGCAAGGCTTATTCAATCAATCCGGGGTATGAAGAGCTCTATGATTCCTGGCTGAATATTCTGCTCTGGTCAAAAGACTACAGCCGGCTGCTCGAAGTATCTGAAATTGCAAAGCAGAATAATTACAGCAACCACTACAATCTTGTTCTGAAACAATCGCTGGCCTTTAAATTTCTGGGAGAATACGATGCCGGTATTGAACTCATCGAGAGCCATGAGAATTATCTTGATTCGGCAGCTGTGAAACAACTGTACAACGAAATGCAGATGCTCAGCCGTGCCAACACACTATCGATGTTTTATTCCATTGATATTTTTGGCAACGATAATACCGATCCGCAACATCTTTCATACCTCGATTACGCATTCAAAATAAAGAAAACAACCATTATTCCGAGGATGAATTTTGCAAGCCGCTTCAATACAAACGATGTTCAGGCAGAAGCAGATCTGTATCACACGTTCAGCAACGGGCAATATTTGTATCTGAACTACGGAGCCGGTATTTACCACAAGCTTTTCCCCGCACACCGGGCCGGACTGGAATATTTCCTGCCCGCATTCAAAACCATGGAATTCAGTCTTGGTGCGCGTTTTCTAAATTCAGGAAATTCCAATGTCGCCATTGCAACCGGACATATCGGCAAGTATTACCGTAACTGGTGGTTTTCGCTGCGTCCCTACTACGTAATACAGGAATCAAAAAACGCACTCTCAACTGTTTTCAACACGCGCTACTACGGCGAAAATCCCATCAACTTTGTTGGGCTTGAGCTGCTATACGGAAATTCGCCCGATGAACGCTATTCCCTTGCAAATCCGGCAGAGAGTCTGCTACTGGCAAATTACCGGATTAAACTTGAAAAGAATATTGCATTGTTCAATTACAATGAACTGAGATTTTCTGTGGCCTACGCCTATGAAGAATATGCTGCAGGCAGCTTCAGAAACAGATATACACTCGAAATTTTGTTCAAACACAAATTCTGATATGTTTTCAGCACAAGCCATAAAATATACACGAACCGCACTGGGCAGGCTATTCTGGTTGATAATCACAGCGCTGTTTCTGGTGTTGTTTTATATCTTCTACTATCCGGAGACAACATTTTCAGGAATGCACTTCACGAATCCTTTTTATCCGTTTATTCAGCAATTTCCGGAATGGATATATTTCGTTTTCTGTTTTATTGTTGTTTCGGTTTCGTTCATTTTCATTTTTACAGGACGCAGTCTGTATTTTACTATTAACCGTGAACAGGAAGCTGCGCAGAAAGAGAGATATTACAGATTTTTTTCCTACGTCCTGACGAACTATTTTCTGTCGGATTTCTACAAAAGTGAGCTACGTAAGAGGCATCTGATAAGAATAATAAAGCCTCACCTGAGAAAACGCACACAGCTGGCTTCATTTATTGAAGCGCATCTGAGAATACAGGAAACGCTTGCCATGGACTTAAGCGGTGATTTGATTTTTCTGATCGACAGATTACAACTGCAAAAAAAAATCGAGACTTTTCTTTATCAAGGCGAATTTGATGATAAAATTCTTGCCGTGAAAATAATTTCATACCTACGGATCAACAGCAACGACAAGCAAATTATGAAGCTTGCACGCAGCAAGAATATTGCATTGAGAACCGAAGCATATGCAGCATTGATAAGGTTGATGAAAAACGATGAATACCTGTTGAATTTTATAGGTGAAAAGTTCAAACTCTCGATGCTTGATATCAATGTTATTGTTAATTCGGTTCTGAAAAATCAGAAATTCAATATTGATTACAAGGCGCTTCTGTCTTCGGGCAATATCAACAAAAACAAACTGGGGCTGATGCTTGCAAAATACCGCTTTTCAAGCAATACAGAAAACACAGCCCTGATTATGAAATTTATTGATCATTCCGATCCGGCCATCCGTATGCTTGCATGGGATGCACTTCTTTCGGTGGTTTCGATCAACGAAGTTGCCGATTTGATCATGAATAGATTTGAAAAAGAGACTGAAGAAAACAAATTAATCGTGTTGCAAAAATCAGAGATTATTACGGATAACAGGATTTCTGATTTTCTGAGTTCAGCCATTTACAGCCAACCCCTGCTGGTGAAAATTGAAATCTTAAGAATTTTGTTTAAAAGCGATATCAATCTGCTTGCAAAATATGATGGTATAACAGATGATGAACTTGCACTGGCATACAAAGAAGTGTCATGCGTGTTCATTAATTAATTTCAGCAAATTATGAATGTTTTTTACGACATAGTAAACTCGTTTTTCCTGATTTATGGCTCATTTCTGTTTCTGAGCTATATCTTCATTTCCATATTGTCGTCTGTCGATCTGTCTTTTTATATCAAGCGATCGAAACACTTCAGATTTAACTCCATGAAGGAGTTTAAGGAACTTCCATCCATATCCATTATTGCGCCGGCATATAACGAAGAAAAATCGATCGTTGAAAACATCCGGAGCCTGCTCTCGCTTGATTATCCAAAGCTTGAAGTGATCGTTGTCAATGATGGCAGTACCGACAACAGCCTGCAGAAAGTAATTGATCATTACAGCCTCACAGAGGTTGACTATGCCATCAATTCGTCCTTTGAAACTGCAGGGATCCGATGCATATACAAATCAACCAACACAGCATATTCAAATCTGATATTTGTCGACAAGGAAAACGGAGGAAAGGCAGATGCCTTGAACGCCGGCATCAATATTTCCAGATCTGATTTGTTTCTTGCTTTGGATGTGGACTGCATTGTTGAGCATGATGCCATTCTCAGGATGGTGAAACCTTTTCTGGAAGAAAGCGATAAAAAAGTTATTGCTGCCGGTGGTGTTGTGCGGGTTGCCAATTCATGCGAGATAAAAGAAGGTCGTATTGTAAAAGTGAATTACCCAAAAAACTTCTGGGCCAAATTTCAGGTACTCGAATATTTCAGGGCGTTTACTCTTGGACGCATGGCCTGGAGCCGTATTAACGGATTGCTGATAATTTCAGGTGCCTTTGGATTGTTCGACCGCAGAATTGCCATTGCTGCCGGAGGTTATGATGTGACAACCGTGGGTGAAGACTTTGAGCTTGTTGTAAGAATGCGGAAATACATGCATCGCGTAGCAAAACAAAAATACAAAGTTGCATTTATTCCCGATCCGCTCTGCTGGACTGAAGTACCATCGAAGCTGAAAACACTGCGCAATCAACGCAACCGCTGGACACGAGGCTCCATA
>CAYSCE010000313.1:0-3967 GCA_964429475.1 uncultured Bacteroidaceae bacterium
ATGAATTTTGTATTGTTTATATTCATCAACTGTTTGAGGTAATGGTGAACGATTAAAATTATCAAACGGAAGCGAAAATCTTATTTGCCCTTTTTCGTCTATAAAATCCTGCAACATAAAAAAATGGACATAACCATTGAAATCAACAAACAAATCAAAAAAATCTTTGTATCTCGTAAACGCGTTGTAAAGTGGGCTTTGTTCGCCTTTGTAAAAAAGTCTGATACATTCCAATGTTAAGTCAAACCTGTCGCAAATAACTCTGTTGACACCTCTGGCTTGATTTATTGTAAAGCCACCTTTTTTGTGAGCTGGGAAAATTACATGTCCTCCAATGGTGCGCACTTTATACTTTAAATCTTCTCTTTCTAAGTCAGAGAGCCAACCGTCAAATCTATTATTATATTTTCCGTCAAAATGTGGATACATTTTATCGCTTGACAAATTCATATACACACTGTTTTTTAACAGCAATCTTCCAAACTTATCGCCGGTAATTTCCAAATCAAAAAAATTTCCATTTGGCAATTCTTTACTCCATAATAATTTGTGAGTTTCATATAATTTTCGGCTGTCTGTATCTGGGTCTCCACATTTACTGTCTTGTCGAAAATCAAAATCAATTTCAAGTTTATTCATGTTTATTTATTTTTCGACTGTAGAGATGTCATTTGCCTGTCACTATCGTCCCGCAAACGCAACAAATTATAGCAATTGCGTCTATGCAAACTTTCTCAGCTCGTAAACAAATGTAAAAACATTTTTACAATCCATCAAACCATGCATTTTCAAATTTTCAACCGAACGATGAAATCGTGAGCTCATGCGCCGTCCTGAGCCTGCCGAAGGGAACTCCTTTCAAATTAATTTAATGGGTGAATAAATTACCAAATTTTCAAATCGTGGCATTAGCATATCAATTCAATACAAAAGGCACAAGACAAAAAGTGAACAAAATATCTTTTTCGCATCATCGCATTATCGCATCATCGCAGCAGTATTTATTATCTCGTATTTCAGATTTCGTATCTCGTATTTTCGCATTTTCACATGGACGAAGTCCCACATTGGAATTTATTCCGCAGAAGGCGGAACATCATTTCGTATTTCTGATTTCGTATTTCTGATCTCGTATTTCATATCTCGTATTTTCGTATTTTTGCACCTCAATTTTTCAACCATGGAAATTCCAACAAAATACGACCCGACCAAAAGCGAGGACAAATGGTATGCCTACTGGATGAACAACGGCTTCTTCCGCTCTGTTCCTGATGATCGCAAGCCATACACCATTGTAATCCCGCCGCCCAACGTCACTGGCGTGCTGCATATGGGACATATGCTCAACAACACGCTGCAGGATGTGCTGGTGCGCCGCGCCCGTATGAAAGGCTTCAACGCCTGCTGGGTTCCCGGTACCGATCACGCATCGATTGCCACCGAAGCCAAAGTGGTTGGAAAACTCAAAGCCGAAGGCATTGACAAGAAATCACTGTCGCGCGACGAATTCCTGAAACATGCCTGGGTATGGAAGGAAAAACATGGCGGCATTATTCTCGAACAGCTCAAAAAGCTGGGCGCTTCCTGCGATTGGGACCGCACCGCTTTTACGATGGATAAAAATCTGTACGATTCGGTCATCAAAGTTTTTGTTGATCTCTACGATAAAGGCCTCATTTATAAAGGGCACCGCATGGTGAACTGGGACCCGAGCGCACTCACAGCCGTCAGCGACGAAGAAGTGATTTACAAGGAACAGAATGCAAAGCTGTATTATCTGCGCTATTATCTCGAAAACAGCAAGGATTATCTGGTGATTGCCACCACGCGTCCCGAGACGATTCTGGCTGATACTGCGGTTTGCGTGAATCCAAACGACGATCGTTTCAAACACCTTCACGGAAAGAAAGTGCTTGTACCCCTCATCAACCGCGTGATTCCGGTTATTACCGATGAATATGTCGACATGGAATTCGGTACCGGATGTCTGAAAATTACACCAGCACACGATATCAACGACTACACCATCGGACAGAAATTTGGTCTCGATGTGATTGACATTCTTACTCCCGATGGAAAACTGAATGAAAAAGCGCAGCTGCTGATCGGCGAAGACCGCTTTGCAGCCCGCAGGAAGATTATGCCGATGCTCGAAGAAGCAGGCAATGTGGAAAAGATTGAAGATTACGTAAACAAGGTTGGATACAGCGAACGAACCGATGTTGCCATCGAGCCGCGGTTGAGCGAACAGTGGTTCATGAAAATGAGCGACATCGCAAAACCAGCACTGGATGCGGTAATGAATGATCAGGTGCAGTTTCATCCGGCCAAGTTCAAAAACACGTATCGCCATTGGATGGAAAATGTGCGCGACTGGTGTATCTCGCGTCAGCTGTGGTGGGGACAACGCATTCCCGCATGGTATCTGCCCGACGGGAAAGTGGTGGTGGCCCTGAATGAGAACGAAGCTCTTGAAAAAGCGCATCAGATCAACCCTGCACTGAAACTATCCGATCTGAAACAGGACGAAGATGTTCTCGATACCTGGTTCAGCAGCTGGCTCTGGCCCATCAGCGTTTTCAACGGAATCATGGAGCCTGACAATGAAGACATCAAATATTATTACCCGACCAATGATCTGATCACGGCGCCCGAAATCATGTTTTTCTGGGTGGCACGCATGGTCATGGCCGGACTTGAGTACAGAAAAGAAATTCCGTTCAGCAATGTGTATTTCACGGGCATCGTGCGCGACAAGCAGGGACGTAAGATGAGCAAGTCGCTCGGCAACAGTCCCGATCCGATCGAGCTGATGCAGAAATTCGGCGCCGATGGCGTCCGCGTGGGCATGATGTTCAGCTCGCCGGCCGGCAATGACTTGCTGTACGACGATTCGCTGTGCGAGCAGGGTCGTAATTTTGCCAATAAAATCTGGAATGCATTCCGTCTGATCAGTGGCTGGCAGGTTGATGAACAATTGACACAGCCCGCTTCTGCAGCGCTTTCGACCGAATGGTTCGGACATCGTTTGCGTCAGACCCTGAAGCAGATTGACGAACAGTTTGTCGATTTCCGCATCTCCGACGCATTGATGTCGGCCTACAAATTAGTGTGGGACGATTTCTGTTCGTGGTATCTCGAACTCATCAAACCCGCATATGGTCAGCCAATCGATGGAAAGACCTTTGCGGAAACCATGGAATATTTCGATCAGCTCATGCGTATGCTGCATCCTTTCATGCCGTTCCTGACCGAAGAAATCTGGCAGACAATGAAGCAGCGCGGCGAAACGGAATCCATCATGATGCAGCCGATGCCATCTGATTTCAACCATGATGAAAAGCTGATTGCCGGTTTTGAAGTGGTGCAGGAAACCATTATGGCCATCCGCGCATACCGCAACGACAAAGGCCTGGGCATGAAAGAACTGCTCGAGGTGTTCTATGCACCAGCCCAACATGGCGAAACCATGCAACATTATGCACCGGTGATAACAAAACTCGGCAACCTGAGCTGCTTTGAGAAACTGAGCGAAAAACCTGAAAAATCATTTACCGTTCTTGTCCGCACCGAAGAACTTGTATTTCCGGTCAGTGCCGATCTGGATACGGCTGCCGAAAAAGAAAAGCTATTGAAAGAGCTTGCTTATACACAAGGATTTCTGGAAAGTGTCCGCAAAAAACTGTCGAACGAAAAATTCGTCAGTGGCGCACCTGCTCAGGTAATCGACAACGAACGCAAAAAAGAGCAGGATGCGTTGTCGCGCATTGCGGTGCTCGAAAAATCGCTGAAAGAACTGTAGAACTCTGAACACTGATCCTGTCTGACGGTTTAACTGCAACAGGCAGTCCAGGCAGGCAAGGAATCCGCCGCGGCGGATGAAGGAAGAAGGATGTTTGATTTAAGAAATCGGATTTTTGATCTGTGATTTTTGATCGGAGTGTTGACGTTTGATGTTCGAATTGTT
>CAYSCE010000314.1:0-3933 GCA_964429475.1 uncultured Bacteroidaceae bacterium
TTTCATCCGGACGATGGAATGTCGAAACAAATCTCACCGCAACATTCCGCCGTTCCATGTCCTGCTTTGAAACGGACGATGGAATGTCGAAACAATCAGAACGATATCTTCAATTGTTCATTCAACCTGAAACTTCTGCGATGATACGGCGTAATGCCATGTTCAGCAATAGCAGCTTTATGCGCCGGCGCCGGATATCCCTTGTTTTCATTCCAGCCGTATTGCGGAAACTGCCCGTGAAGTTCAAGCATAAATAAGTCGCGGTGCGTCTTGGCAAGTATACTGGCCGCCGCAATGCTCATGTATTTACCGTCGCCTTTTACAATCGTGGTGTGAGGAATTTTTTTATACGGTTTAAACCTGTTGCCGTCCACAATAATGTGTGCAGGTTTTGTTTTTAATTTTCCCAAAGCCAGATGCATAGCCATGATCGAAGCATTGAGAATATTTATTTTGTCAATTTCTGTATGATCAACAAACGCTACAGCCCAGGCCAGCGCCTGTTCTTCAATGATCTCTTTCAGCTCAGACCGCGTCTTCTCATTTAATTTTTTTGAATCATTAAGCAGCGGATGTGTGAATTTTTCAGGAAGTATGACCGCTGCAGCTGTCACAGGACCAGCCAGACATCCGCGTCCGGCCTCATCGCATCCCGCCTCGGGAAACACTTCTGAATAATGATGCAGCAACATGCGCGGGTTTTAAAATTTTAAAACAAAATAATACATCACCGGAAGTACAATGGGCAATATCCATAAAATGAAGAAAGATATTTTGCGTTGCGAAATATACATCGCTTTGATCCAGTACAGAATAATGGCCAGCCCTAATAAAGAAAACATCAGTAATGTATTAACCTTTGATGCTATAATGGCCGGAATCAAAAGCGTCAGCGCAAGCAAAAATGCGGTGTAGCTGCGTCGTACCGAAATTTTAAACTCGCCCAGGCGGATATGAACAATCAGACTCAGAAACAGCAACAGTCCTATACTTGCATAGTAGGGGACCGGAAAATCAAATTTGAAAAACTGATCGCTTTGTACAAATGTTTCCGGACTATTGGTAATGATAGACGTGATGCCACGTAGTTCGTACCACGAGTATAAAAAGAAAGCCGGCGAAAGAAATCCGGTAATCCATATAATCAGATTGCGGAAGGAAAAGGTGTGCATGCTGATCAGCACGATAATTCCTGCCAGAAAAAACAACAGGGCAAAAGCGCCGTTTAGCAGCAACAGACCGCAAATAAAAGCGGCTGTTAATGTATTCCGGTTTTCGGATCGATTGGTGTTGCCTGGAAACAACAGAAACAGCATCAACAGAAATACAGTCCAGTACAGGGCTGCAAGCAACCCGATGTTCCAGTCGCTGATGGTGAAATGTATCAACGGCAGAACCGACACCAGCATGTAATCGCGTGAAGGAATGTCGAAGTGATTCACTGATAGCAGCCGCGCCAGAAAGGTCGATACTGCTACCAACAGCAGCCGCAGAATAACAGTCCAGGTGTATCCTAAATTTATTGTGTCCGGAAAAAGACCACTCAGCCATGGATGCAGGCTGATGGCAGGTTTTATTTCGCAACGTAAAAAAAGCAATACCAGCGCGCTCACACTCATTAAAATGAACACGATTTTTAACTGAGAAAAAATAACTTTTTCCGGATTAAATGCTTTCATAGTTCAGAAGATCCAGGCCAATATCGTTGCGGTGGATTTTTCCTTCAAAATGTACTTTTTCAGCAATGGTGTACGCCTTGCTGCGCGCGTCCTGCAGCGTGTTGCCGATGCCTACCACCGCCATAACGCGTCCGCCGGTTGTTACTACCTGCTCGTTGCTGATGGCTGTACCTGCATGAAAAATCAAATCGTTTCCTTCGGGTAAAGAAATGCTCTTTCCTTTTTCATACGATCCCGGATATCCTTTCGAGGCAAGCACAATAGATAATGCGGTGTGCGACAATGTTTCCGTTATGACATCAGTCAAAGTGCCTGTTGCTGCGGCTTTCAGCATATCGGCAAACGAACCTCCGATGCGCGGCATCACCACCTGAGTCTCAGGATCGCCCATACGCACATTGTACTCAATCACATATGGATCACCTTTTACATTCATCAGTCCGAAGAAAACAAATCCGCAATAATCAATCTGATCCTTCTGTAATCCGCTGATGGTGGGCTCTACAACGCGTGTTACCACTTTGTGCATGAACTCTTCCGTGGCAAAAGGTACCGGTGAAACAGTTCCCATACCGCCTGTATTGGGGCCCGTATTCCCATCTCCAATGCGTTTATAATCTTTGGCGCCGGGCAGCAAGACATAATTTTTTCCATCGGTCAATGCAAAAACCGACATTTCAATTCCTTCCAGAAACTGCTCTATCACTAATGTTTTACCGGCTTCGCCAAAAATATTGTCTTCGAAAACGGATGCAATATGTTGCACAGCTTCGTCGGCCGATTCGGTAATTACAACCCCTTTTCCGGCAGCAAGTCCGTCGGCTTTCATTACATAGGGACCGCTGTGGCTGCGGATATACGATTGTGCTTCAACTTTCTGTTCCGAAGTAAAAGTAGCATAAGCCGCTGTGGGTATGCCATGACGTATCATGAATTGTTTTGCAAAATCCTTGCTGCCCTCAAGCATGGCTCCCTGAGCCGAAGGCCCGATGATCATCAGGTTGCTGAAGCGCGGATCTTTTTTCAACAGGTCGGTGAATCCGTTTACCAGCGGCTCTTCGGGACCAATCACGACCATGCCGATGTTGAGTGAAACGATATTTTCAATCAGTTTTTCAAAGTCGTTGTAAGAGCAGGGGAGATTGGTGCCGCACTGCGCTGTGCCTGCATTTCCCGGTGCAATAAAAATGTTTTCTTTGCCAATATCGCTGGCCAGCCGCCATGCCAGTGCATGCTCACGTCCACCCGATCCGGTAATCAGAATTTTCATACATTCATCTTTGCTGCAAAGGTAATGAATAATGAACAAGGAACAAGGAAGTGGGAAGTTTGAAGTGCTCCTTCTTTAACCTCTCTGCGTCGCGGAGCGACCTTAGAGCGTTGAAGAAGCCACATGTGAACTGCAACCCCTCAAACTTACCTCCGTCAGCAACTTAACCTTTTTGAATCATGAGCCTGTCTGCCGGTTTAACTGCAACAGGCAGTCAGGCAGGCAAGGATGTGAGAAGTCTGAAGTTCTTGAATGAATTATGAAATAAACGGGAATTTCGCCGCTTCTGACGAACACAGAAAGAAGAATGGGCTGAAGTGTAGAATATTGCTTCTTTGTACACCGAGCAAAAGGTCACCGATCGCTAATCACTGCTGTAGAAAATGCTAAATGTCGGCTCTTGCAAGGCAAGTGAAAGAATTATTCGTTATTATTTTCCATATTCTTTTTTGCAGTTTCTACAGATTTTACAAGTATTGATATTATTTCGTTCGTTTCAATAAGCAAGCTTTCGAGAAGCTCTTTTTGCTCAGTAATCTCCGATAAATTGATGATTTTTAAACAAACATAGGATTCTCGGGCTTCCTTAAGGCTTATTTTTACTTTGTGGATAAAGTCTTTTCTGGATTCAGCACTTTGAGCTTCACCATAATTTAACGCAACAGACACGCCTGCTCTGGTAAGTTGTTTTGAAATAACGTCGGCTGCGTATGTTTTTGGCAGCAAATTGCATAGTTTCAAAACTGTTGCACTATAAACAGCCAACCTGTCCTCAAGATTGAAAATCCTTTTCATTTATAATGATGGATGCTATTAATAATTTTATCAGCAATATTCAATCAATCGACTGTTCCCTTCACACTTTATTTCGTCTTTCTTCCTTCTTCCTTCCTTGTTCCTTGTTCATGAGTTCCTTCATCCTTCAGAAATTCCTTGTTCCTTGTTCAGAGTTCATGAGTTCCTTCATCCTTCATCCTTCCTTGT
>CAYSCE010000315.1:0-3917 GCA_964429475.1 uncultured Bacteroidaceae bacterium
TTTTGCTTATTTGTTTGATTTTTAGTGGTATAAGCAAATGTGTCATTAGCAGCGGAGTCGAAGGATAGACAGCGGCAACCATACATGTGCGTGCTGCGCGCAGATCCCCTACTTCGCCGTCAGCCTCCTGATCACCTCAATCAGCTTGTTTTCATCGAATGGTTTGGTGATGTAGCTGTCCATACCGGCATTCAGGAAACGTTCCTCGTCGCCTTTGATGGCATAGCCGGTAATGGCAACAACGGGTGTATGCCGGCCCGAAGCTTTTTCTTTTTCGCGGATAATGCGCGTGGCCTCGAATCCGTCCATCTGCGGCATCTGACCGTCCATGAGAATGACATCGTAATGGTTGGCATCGAATTTTTCAATGGCCTGAATGCCGTTGAAGGCCGAATCGACCTGCATGCCCATATCCTTCAGAAATCCTTTCAGATACATCTGATTGAGCGCATCGTCTTCGACCAGAAGAACGCGACACTGCAAAACACTTGTTTCTGGAACTGTCTCCACCATATTTTGAAGCAGTGTTTCAGCTGATAAAAACGGGATTTTCAGGGTGAAAGTACTCCCCTTTCCCAATTCGCTATCAACACTGATTTCGCCACCCATCATTTCTGCAAAGCTTTTTACAATGGCAAGTCCCAGTCCGGTACCCGAAAACTTTTTGGTGGTTGAACTATCGAGCTGCGAAAAAGTCTGAAAGAGTTTTCCGAAATCTTCTTTTTTAATACCGATGCCGGTATCGGACACAACCGTAGTCAGCAGCACACCACCATTTTCGGTCGGAGTTGCCGATACATCAACGCGCACCGAACCACGATCGGTAAATTTCACCGCGTTTCCGGTCAGGTTAATGACCATTTGCCGCAATCGGTTTCCATCGCCCCGTAAATTGGCCGGCACCGATTTATCGATAGACAATTCGAACAACACACCTTTTGACGAAGCCACCGTTTTAAATAAAGAACAAACTTCATCAAACACACCTTTTACCATAAAATCGTTTTGTTCGAGCTCGATACGGTTGGCTTCGATTTTCGACAGATCCAGCACATCGTTTATAATATGCAGCAGGTTGTCCGAAGATGTGAGAATAGCATTGACAATATCCTGAACCTCGTTGCTGAGCGGAGTGCGGGCCAGTGTTTTGGCCATGCCGACAATTGAATTGAGCGGATTACGTATTTCGTGACTTACATTGGCCAGAAATTCAGACTTGGCTTTGCTGGCTGCTTCGGCGAGTTCTTTTTCCTTTTGAAGCTGTTCGGTTTTGACTTTTTCGCTGATATCGCGGCAGACACCCACAATATCATATTTTCCTGTATTGAAATTTTTGTAGATTTTTGCCGACGATTCATACCAGACATACGATCCGTCTTTCATCATAATGCGATGTTTCAACAAAGGCAACTCTCTACCGGATATTATGAGTTTCTGCGCTTCATAAATAGAAGGCAGATCATCGGGATGAATAAAATCGAAAAACGAATGTTGAATGACATCGCCGGAATCAAATTTCTGAATATAACCACTACCGGGCGATAAATAGGATATAATGCCACTTTCAGCATCGAATGCAACAATCATATCATTAGAATTCTCTGTAATCAGCCGGAATTGTTCACGGCTTTCAAGCAATTCTTTCAAGACTCTTTGCCTGTCGATGTGTGTCCACAAGGCAGATCCGAGAATGGTGAGTTGTTTAATACATTCGTCGTAATACTCATCTTCTTTGTTTCCAACTCCAATTACAACAACAATGCGTTCATTGTCGAAAATCGGCACCGATAAATGACGTTTTAAAACAACATGTCCTTCGGGATACCCTTTTTTCAAAGGACTGTCAGCCGCATAATCATTGGTGATGATTGGTTTTCGCTGCCTGACGGATTCGCCCCATAGTCCTGTTTTTTCAAGTGGATATTCACGAGGTGCATCATTAATCCGACATTCCTCCATCGCGCTTTTCGACCAGGAATGCATTGTCAGAATATCTTCTTTTTCATTTAAAAATGCGAGGTATCCCAATTTACTGCCCGTCAGTTGAATGACTTCTTCCAGAACGAAATTTGTGATTTCATTTAATGGCGTATTGATCATTTCACTGAGTTTCAGCAATGCCAGGGTACGGCGCGCATTGATATCACGCATTTGTTCAGCTTTCTTACGCTCAGTGATATCCGTCAGTGAGGTAATTCGAAGCTTACGTCCATCACTGAATTCCGCATGACGGGGAATAATTTCAACAGGCAGTATTGTGCCATCGCGACGTACTATTTCCGCTTCATACTTTTCAATTTTTTCATCAAGTACGTGGCTCCTTACTATTTCCCTGAAAGCCGGTGAAATATAATCGATAATGTTTTTCCCGACCAGTTCTTTTTCATTGGAATAGCCCGACATTTGAAGCATGGCTATGTTTACATCCACCACGATGCCTTTATCATGAAAGATCAGGCCTTCCTGCGAACATTCAAAAAACATTCTAAGCCGGCTTTCACTCTTGTTGAGTGCTTCCTGCGCTTTAATGTTTTCGGTAATATCTTTTGCAAAACACTGATAGGTTCCGTCGGGCATCGAGCGTGAGCTCATTTCTATAATAATGTTTTCACCGTTTTGACGAATAAGCGTTCTGCGCTTGGTTAATGTTGTACCGGCATTCAGCACATCATAACGCAAGGGCTCCGAATCAAGTACTTCGCGCGGAAATAAATCCTTCATGTTCATTGTCAGAAGCACTTCGCGGGAATACTCGGTCAACTCAACCGCCGCTTCATTCACATCGATAAACTGCCCTATCGGATCACCATGAAAAAAGGCTTCGGGAGCCAATGCAAGAACTGTTCGGATTTTCAATTCACTTTTCCGTAATTCTTCTTCAGTATGCTTCCTCTCCTCTACTTCATGTTCTAATAACAGCGTTTCCTGTTTGACAACTAAACTATTATAACCTGATTCGGAAATAAACGTTGCTATCTGACCTAAAAAGGTGGTTGCCAGCAATAAATCGCTTTCCGAAATTACTTTCACATCCGCTACTGCCATCAAATAAGATTCTTCGTCATATCCATATTTGAGCGCCTGATTTCTGAAAAATTCAATATCCGGTTCTTCCAGAAGTAATTGTCCTGTTGCAAGTCCGGCAATAAGTTGACCGTTGATATAAATGGGGGTCGCACAATCGTATAATCCGTTTTCACATTTTTCAATAATCAACTGACCAGGCTCAGTAAATCGCTGCATCAACTTTTGGATACTTTGAGCGCAATGTTCAGCTGATAAAGGACAAACCCGGTGAAATTTTGTGCAGATATCTTTCCAACCCGATGAAATTAAGAACTCCATGGAAGGGAATTCCATCAAACCAACAGTTAATCCGGTTATTTCTGAAAATTTGTCAAAAAGATCTTTCAGTAGTTTTAAATCCAGCAGTTCTTTCATGAGAATCTGTCCTTCAAAGTCAGTATCACTGGCATTTGTGGTGTTTTCCATAGGACGTATGTTTTATATAGGTCAGTTTTTCAAAAACAAAAGTACAACATTAAGCTGCGAACTCCAAATAATTGTCCATTAACTCTCTCTATTTCACGAAAAGTACACACTCTTCAGAATTTTGACATGGGTTTTTATTACCTTCGTGACAAATTTTCACCCATGCGTTTTTTTCTGATTACACTTCTCCTTCATTCTCTGGTGATTGCTCAGCCGGTCAATAAAGAAAAAGTGTGGTCACCCGATCGTTCCATAGAACTGTCTTTCTGGGTCTCTGCCGGAAAACCACATTATTCAGTTTGTTTTCAAAATCAAGTATTGCTCGGCTCTTCGGGTCTTGGTCTGCAATTCAGCAATCAGCCTGCAGTTGGCTACAATATGGAAATTACTGAAGTGAAACAATCTGCTTTCAACGAAGTCTGGAC
>CAYSCE010000316.1:0-3915 GCA_964429475.1 uncultured Bacteroidaceae bacterium
ACGGATGGCGTTTCGGGCAACTTCACTCTCATTGACCCATTCGGCTATAATATCCCGGGCACCTTGCAGAGCATCGGCAGCATTCATTACATCGCTGGTAATAAACCTATTAACAACATTTTGAATATCAACCGTTTGTTGTTTCATGATTATTTTGGCAAGCGGTTCCAGCCCTTTTTCTCGCGCTATTTCGGCACGCGTGCGCCGTTTGGGTTTATAGGGCAGATATATATCTTCCAGTTCATTGGCATTCCAACATTCCTCTATCCTTTGCCGAAGTTCGGGGGTAAGTTTTTCCTGCTCATCAACGGATTTTAATACCGTTGCTTTTCGTTTGATCAGTTCACACAGTTTGTCGTATTGCTCCCTGAGATCAGCCAGCTGCACTTCGTCCATTCCACCGGTAGCTTCCTTGCGGTAGCGACTCATAAATGGAATGGTGGCGCCTTCGTCAATCAACCGGACGACATTCTGAACCTGATGAAATGAAAACGAAGTGGATTGGGTGAGTTGTTTGATTAATTCCTCTGAGACCATATTTATTATTGAGAATTGCTGTTTTTTTGTTTTGAAAATGAAAAAAAGGATGACATTTATAAAAGAAAAAAAGTATATTTTCCTTTAACTAAAAACTGATGAATGACATCCATCAGAATAAAAACACAAATTTAGCGATTTTTTTTCTATTTTTGCATGAACTATTTTCAAAAAAAACCATCGATAACCGATTACAAGCAACATGCGTCTGAATTCCATATCCATACTGAATTACAAGAATATATGTCAGGCCGACCTTGAATTTCCTTCGAAAATCAATTGTTTTGTGGGTAATAACGGCATGGGCAAAACCAACCTGCTTGATGCTATTTATTACCTTTCGTTCTGTAAAAGTTATTCTAATTCGATTGATTCACAGAATATTGAACACAATGCTGATTTCTTTATGCTGCAGGGGAAATATACACTTGGCGATACGGAAGAGGAAATATACTGCGGCATGAAACGGAGGCAAAAAAAACATTTCAAACGAAATAAAAAGGAATACGACCGGCTGGCTGATCATATCGGGTTGCTGCCCCTGGTGCTGGTTTCGCCGGGTGACGATGAACTGATAGCTGACGGCAGCGACGAACGACGTAAATTTATGGACAGCGTGATATCTCAATACGATAAAACCTATCTGAACTCGCTGCTGAACTACAACAATGCGCTGAAACAGCGCAATGCCCTGTTGAAAGAGGAAACCCTGACCGACGAATCGCTGTACGAAATATGGGAGGAGATGATGGTAAAATATGGCAACTATATTTATACATGTCGTAAGGATTTTGTAGAAGAATTCATACCCATTTTTCAGGAAATCTACCGATTTATATCCAACGACAATGAGCAGGTACATCTAAACTACAAATCGCAGTTGACTGACGCTGATCTGAAGCAAAAACTTCAGACGAATCGTGAACGTGACCGACTGATTGGCTTTAGTATGAATGGAATACACAAAGATGAGCTGGAAATGATGCTTGGCGACTATCCGATGAAACGGGTAGGTTCACAGGGACAGAATAAAACGTATCTCATATCACTCAAGCTGGCACAATTCAATTTTCTGAAACGCACGCACGGCATTGCACCCATACTGCTCCTCGACGATATTTTTGATAAGCTGGATGCCCTGCGGGTAAAACAAATTGTGGAACTGGTAGCCGGCGATAATTTCGGACAAATTTTCATCACCGATACCAACCGAAAGCATCTGGATGAGATACTTTCTCAGATAGGACAAAGTTCACAGATTTTTGAGATAGTGAATGGTGAAATTATTCAGTAAACAATAGAATTACTTTTTGCTACCGGTACCAATTGGTTTCTACTATTTTATTTTACTTTCCAAACAATTTCCGGATTAAATCCGGACGGTTCATTTTCTGTAAATCTCGCATTATCTGCTGGCGATACTCTTTTTTGTACCAGAAAAAGAATTTTCGCTGTTCCAGCTTTTCCTCCTTTGTTTTGGCGGTGAAGACCGGCTCAAGTGTGTATGGATTGTAGCCCGAATAATAAATTTCTGTAGCAAGCGTCATGGGAGTAGGTGTGAAATCCTGCACCTGTTCCAGATGAAAATTCAGGTCTTTGGTTTGCGCTGCAAGATCTGCCATATCTTCGTTGTGACAGGCCGGATGGCTGGATATGAAATAAGGTATCAACTGCTGATTGAGTCCGGCCTCGCTATTAATGCGGTCAAACAATTCCTTGAATTTTCTGAAATCCTGAAAACTTTGTTTTCGCATCAGCTTCAGCACCCGTTCGGAAGTGTGCTCAGGTGCCACTTTCAGTCTGCCCGAAACGTGTTTTGTGATAAGTTCGCGCAAATATTCCTGTTGACTTCGGGATGTGTCAGCGTCTTTGATCTGTGCAGTGAGCATATCGTAGCGTATGCCGCTGCCAATGTAGGAATGGCGGATGCCGGGAATTTTGTCAACAGAGCGGTAGATATCGGTCAATGCGGAGTGATTGATATTGAGGTTGGGACATACGGCAGGATGAATGCATGAGGGGCGTTTACACTTTACGCAAATAGAAAGATCCCTGCCCTGCATGGCGTACATATTGGCCGAAGGTCCGCCCAAATCGCTCAGATTGCCTTTGAAATCGGGCTGTTGGGTTATCTGCCTAACTTCATCAAGAATGGACTGCTTGCTGCGCGAAACAATAAACTTGCCCTGATGAGCCGAAATGGTGCAAAAAGCACATCCACCAAAGCAACCCCGATGCAGATTAACTGAGAATTTGATCATTTCGTAGGCAGGAATGGTCTTACCCTTGTACTTTGGGTGAGGCAAACGGGTAAATGGCAAGCGATAAGTAGCATCCACTTCTTCCGGGCTCCATGGTGGATACATCGGATTGATAATGATGTGCTTACGACCCACTTTCTGAACCAGTCGTGCACCCTGCATCCGGTTACTTTCTTCCTCCACATACCTGAAATTGGAAGCATATTTCTTTTTGTCTTTCAGGCATTCTTCGTGTGAAACCAGCTCGATTGTTTGCAAATTTTCCACCTCCGGAATTTCGGTGGCAATATATGAGGTTTGCGGAATATCCATAATTTCACCGATTTTTTTTCCTTCCCATAATTGTCTGATAAGTTCCCTTAAGGGCTTCTCACCCATTCCATATACCAGAAAATCAGCTTTGCTGTCCACCAGGATGGATGGCATCAACTTGTCGGACCAGTAATCGTAGTGTGTAACGCGCCTCAGAGAGGCTTCAATCCCGCCAATTACTATCGGAACATCGGGATACAGTTTTTTCAGGATGTTACAATAAGTAATGGTGGCATAATCGGGTCGCATGTGAGCGCGTCCGTCGGGCGAGTAGGCATCGTCAGAGCGCAATCGCTTGTTGGCTGTATAGTGATTCACCATACTGTCCATATTGCCTGCCGTCACTGCAAAAAACAACCGGGGGCGTCCCAGTTTGCGGAAATCACGCAAATCGTCCTGCCAGTTGGGCTGAGGAATGAGTGCCACGCGCAACCCTTCCGCTTCCAGCATACGTCCGATGACAGCCGACCCGAACGAGGGATGATCCACATAAGCATCGCCGCTGAACAGGATGATGTCCACTTCATCCCATCCGCGCAGTTCGAGTTCTTTTTTGGTAGTGGGTAAAAAATCGGTAAGTTGGGTTATCTGCTGCATATTATGTACATTCTGAATATCAGGCACAAAGATAGGCATTGTTTCTGATAATAGACAGCGGCTTTAAAGTAAAAAAACAGATTTGAAACCGATGTTCTGGTAACTCAGCTTAAAGAATGACACGAAAAGAGCTGCGTTCAAAAAACGGTTGCCGACCCCATAGCCCAATTCACTGTATGAAGGGATGGTTGGCGTAAACAGCTGGCTG
>CAYSCE010000317.1:0-3908 GCA_964429475.1 uncultured Bacteroidaceae bacterium
GTTCACTGATATCAATAGTGACGGTTTCGTTTCCGGCACTTTCACGCTGTAAAACAATCCTTCCTGTTATGTCAAGAATGTTTATCAGCCCTGATTTTTCCACAACTACATTCACATTATGGCTGGCAGGATTCGGATAAATTTTCAAACTTTTTTCTTTTTCATTATTGGCAATGCCGGACGGATCGGTGATGGCAAAATTATCGATGTCGACAAAATAGGAGCCTGTGCCGCTGTATGCTTTGATACGAACCTGTGTCATGCCTGTGGCAAAAAATCCAATGGGGAAAGAGAGTGACGTAAAATCATCAGACGAGACATGATTTACAGGAGTAATTGCATGCACGAGTGTCCAGAGGCTGGTAGCCGGATTTTTCATTTCGATTTTCACAGAGTCGATTTCATTGGCAGGCGTTGCTGTAGATGGATAACCTGTTATATTGACAATCCGGTAATCGAATGAAAGAACTGACTGAGAAGTAAGGCCGCAGAATTTAGGGCTTTGTACCCAGAGATATGTTTCGGCCGGTGTTAACTCAGCAGCAATACCCTGGTCGGTCTCGCCATGCGATGGCAGATTTTCGAAATCGCCAGTCCACAGATTTGGCAAGCCGCTACCACCATCAAATGTTGCCATGTACGGGATGGTGTTGTTGGTACTTGCACTGGCTGAGCTGGGATCCTGACTATAAATGTGCGAAGTGGTATTAAAAGCCCATGCTTTATAGGCATACTGAACGCCTGAATTCAGATTGTTGTGGGTGTGGTTCCCGGCAGGTCCGACATAGAATATTTCGGTTCCGTCGCTTAGCGTGTCACCAGTTGTGTAGGTAACACCACAAGCGGGAGTCGACATATTACCTGTGTGATTAAATGCAATAAGAATATTTTCTTCGGCAGGTACAAAAACAATTGAAGTAAGATCAATGGTGTTGCAGGAGTCAAGCATTACTCCAATTACCGGCTGATTCGGAGCAATAAATTTCAATCCGATTGCTGGCAGATAATCAGTGAGCTGACACATTTGTGTGGTTGGAAAGCTATTGTCCTGACCCCAGCTCATAGTTACATATTCGATGGACGAATCAATTACTTTGCAGCGGAATTTTGGTGCAACAGCCGGTCCGGTACCACCCCAGGCTGCAGAAATGTATATTCCCAAATGACTGCTGTTGTCGTAGTCAAAAGGAGTTTGAAGATTGATGATTTTTTCTCCGATGGCATCGAAGGCAACCTTACCGCTGAAGACGACGGTTGATCCTGCACTGACATTTGCATACGTGTCGTAGCCGCCAAACTGTGCATTTGTTAAGTGCTTGTATGCAATTGTTATGGTCACACTATCAGAGCTTGGGCTTTCTACATTAAAGGTCACTGCTCTGACTCTGCCGCTGAGACCAATCTGTGTTTTATTGTAAATAGAGGCATTGTACGAATAGCCGACGCTGCCATCAAATGGATAATCCTGCGAAGAGTAGGTTCCTTGTGCTGGATACACAATGTTGGGGCTGATCTGGCCGGTAGCTGTTGTTATCAGACAGAAAGTCAGTGTGAATAACAGAAGTAAAGATTTTGTTTTCATCGGGTTTGTGTTTTTGTTTGTCGCAAAAATATGGCGATCAGTTTTTGGAGGTCGTCAGGAATTTTACGGATTTTACTCTTTCATAATCCGTAAAATTCCGGATGTATGCGGGGCGAGATTCAGGCTTACTTTGTAAACAAAAAACATGAAAACTTTATTTCTTTTTGTTGTGCTTGTTGTTTCCGTAATTTTCGGAAACTCGCAAACAGCGGTTGATGAGGGTTGGGTTGAAGTCGGTAATGCTGCATACAACTCAACCATATATGATGTTGTTTTTACCGATGCAAACAATGGTTTTGCGGTCGGTTCGGGCGGCACTTTTCTCAAAACATCCGATGGTGGAGCCACCTGGAATGCTATGTTTCTTGGCGTGACATACACATTGTTCGAAATTGCATTCAGTAGTAGTAATGTAGGCTACATACGCGGTGGCCACAAAGATGGCGGCGGTTATTTCGGTAAAATCCTGAAGACCACAGATGCTGGTGTAACCTGGACAGAGGTCTTATCTGACCCGACAACTTATTTTGAAACCATGAGCGTGCGCTCCGATTCGGTTGTTTTTGTAGGTGATTACGAGCAAACCCAACACACAGTGGATGGTGGTGCAAGCTGGATTATTACTCCGCTTACCGGATTATACACCATTGCTAAAATTGGTTTTGAGCAATCCGGGAATGGCTTTTTAATTGCCAACAATAGTCGCTTATATTTGTCCGATGATGATGGCCAGACCTGGGATTCCGTATTTTATTTTCCCGGAGACACGCCGCTTGATTTTAGTTTTGCTGATGCTGCCGATGGTTTTCTACTGTCTTACAACCGAAGACTGGCTCTCAGTCACGATTCCGGGAATACCTGGGCAATGCACAAGACCCTCGCTGATATGATGATAGACCTTGAGTTTATTAATGATTCGACCGGATTTTTACTGGAATACGACGGAAACAAAATTTATAAAACTCAGGATACAGCTTCTTCGCTGCAGATTTCGTACTCAAACCTTCAGGCAGACCTGAATGGCCTGCATAAGATGAGCGACGGCAGCCTGCTTGCAACAGGCGAAGGAGGACTCATTATCCGCACAATGGATGGTGTTATCTGGGATACTTTGCATATCGGAGAAATGAATACAAATCTGACTGATGTTGTTTTTATTGACAATCAGACTGGCTTTGCAGCAGGCAGCAATGGCTATATCCGACAGACTACAGATGGCGGGTTCAGCTGGATAACATCACAAATAAATGCAGGAATTGATCTTGGCGGAATCTGCGCGGCCACATCTAACCGGCTTATTGCAGCAGGCAACGAAACATCCTGTTATATTTCAACTGACACAGGGATGACCTGGACTCAGCATATGTATGGTGTTGACATGGGTCTGGCCCGCGGAATTGTGCGTGCATCAGCAACACAATTGTTTGCATTCGGGTCCGAAGGAATTTTTATTACCAATGACGCCGGTTTAACATGGGCCGAAGCGGGTTCTTATTCTCAGGTGTATTCAGGATTTGTTCTAAATACCGATTCAGCCTTTTTCGGATTTCAAAATGCGGGTATCAGGTATACGTTTGACGGTGGGGTAAACTTTACAGATATTATAACCGTCAATCCGGCTATCCAGGGAATTCATTTCTTTGATGCGGATACCGGATTATTTGTAAACTCATGGGGGAGGATATACCGTACAACTGATCGCGGGATAAATTGGGGGCAGGTGTTCAATAGCGGAATCAGCCTGCAGGAGTTGTATTTTATCAATGATACGCTTGGTTATGCCATGGGAAATTCTGGCCGTTTGTACAAAACAATCAATAAAGGAATCAGCTGGCAACTGATTGAAACCGGCACGACCAGGAATTTGTATAATATGTGGTTTACCCCCGATGGCACCGGGTTTATTGTTGGCGATGATGGCATTGTTCTGCGCAAGGCTGCAACGCCAGTGTTCGACGCCCACTTTATTGTTACAAACGACAGTGGCGATACACTTTCCAATGCCGCCGTGTATTTTAATTCGGTGACTTACCCGTCCGGAATCAGCGAAGTGTCCGGTTTGAACAGTGGTTTGTACAATTATATTATCAGCTGCCCCGGACATATGAGTGACACCGGCGCTGTCGATGTCGTTTCTGATACAACGATTGTTATTGAATTGAAGAAATTTCACAACGTTACTTTTCAACTGAAAAATGTTTTTGACAATCCGGTTTCCGCTGCTGGCATTATGTTCAATGGAGACTCATTGGTTTCGGATGCTGTTGGCGAAGCTACTTTCAGTAATGTTCTCAAAGCGACAGGCTTGTCGGTGCTGGTGAATGAT
>CAYSCE010000318.1:0-3877 GCA_964429475.1 uncultured Bacteroidaceae bacterium
CATTGATTCACTACATTTTCCCATTCAACTGAACGACTGTTTACAGCCCAGGCCAGAGGCCCTTTTTCAGCAATCACCAGACTAAAATCAAGTTCGGAACGATAAGCCGACAACGTTCGTGCAAGATGTTCATCACACACAGTAAAATCAAAATCGCCATTGGCCACCATGTTGGCTAAATCTTCGGTACCAAGGTCTTTCTTTTCAATGATATTAAAATCGATATTCAGACTATCCTTGATTCGTTGCAGTTGTTTCAGATAAATTGTTTTGCGGGGAATTACGATGGTTTTGCCTTTTAGCTGACGAAGGTTTGTGACAGGGATCTTTCCTGTACTGTCCTTTTTCTGCACCAGAAAAGACTTTGAGCCATACAGTGAATTCGTAAATGTTATATCAGGAAATCTGTTTTCTGACACAGTAAGATCCATGGCAAGCAGATCGCATTTTCCAAAAGCAACACAGCGAAAAGCTTCTTCAACATCGTTGGTAACAGTCAGGTCGAGAAACAATCCCATGTCCTTGCATAATTCCTGCACCATTTCGTACTGATAGCCCATGGGTGTTCCTTTATACACAAAATAGTTGACGGAATTATATCCCATCACAACATGCAAAGTATCGGAAGCAATAATGGAATCGTAGTCGTGAATTTTTACCGGATCTTTTATGGCGGAATCGTGTGCCGATAATATATCAGAAAGCATTAATCCGCCCACCAGAGCAAAGAAAATAAACGAAAGAATAAATGGACGTAGCAGCATTCTGTAAAGCATAAAGAACCCGCAAGTTACGCTTTTTTTTTAATATGGATTTTGAGTGGCTTACTTCGCGAAACCTCAAGCATGATTTTATGATTGTTTTAAAATTGTAATATTTTAAAAAAGCTGCATTAAACGTGTGAGCAAAAATTGTATTTTCGTTGTATGAATCGTTGCTGTATAATTTTAATATTTGCCTTGATGAATGTTTTCGGCATGCACTGTATTGCGCAGCAGCAGACCGTTTCAGCCACTTACTATGTCGTTTTTCATGTTGTTTTTGATGAAACAAATCTTCCGGCCACCGATTCGAAAATCCGGATGGAAGGCAGTGATGGAAGTCTGGTGACTACATTTTCGGATAGTGCCGGATATTGCATTATTTCAAATCTGTCCGGAGAAAATTCCTATTCATTTTTTATCGATAAGTATTTATGTTTCACAGAAAGGTTTAAAATCAGGCCGCATGACTCATGTTTCATAAATACGGAAATTGAAATCAGGCTTATTCCCGAGGTAACTGAATTTATACCATTTCCGGTTTTTCAGTTTCGTCGCGGATCAGCCCGCATAAAACCAGATTCATTGGCATTAGAATTCATTAAGGAATTAAGCTTCGTTTTAAAAGAAAATCCAACCCTTGTTCTTCAAATCAGCGGATACACCGAACCCGGCGAGAGGAGCGGACTTGCGGAAAAGCGCGCATTAAATATTTCTCAGTATTTCATAGATGCCGGCATTGATAAAGAACGATTTTTCGTTGATCCGAAGCCTGCAAGTCATGCGGTTGTACGATACAATAATGATGACTGTCAACCGGTTCCGGGAAACTTTTTTGTCACAAAAGAGTTTCTGAAAATAAGATCAAAAGCCGACCAGCAGCGCATCAGACAGGAATGCCGGCAGGTACGTTTAGATGTCTTTTTTGTTGAAAACAATTCTGATTAAAAATGAAAAAACAATACATCTTTCTGATCATGCTATTTGTAATGATGATGTCAATAAGAACACATCGTTGTTATGCGCAGGGAAATGCTGAAACGACAACACAATTGATCATTTCAGTGATCGCTGACTCCACCGGCAAACCCATTGCTGGCGCGGAAGTCCGCATAGAAGGTTCAGATGCCAGTATACAAACTGATTCAACCAGTGAAAGTGGAATTGCAAGTGTTTTTGCCATGAAAAAAAACGTGGTTTATAATATCTGTGTTTCGCATCCAAATTACTATTCTGAAAAAAACAAACTGTTTCTGACTGACACTATCAGCGATCAGCATATTGAATTCAGCATGACGAAAATTCCCAGCCTTGGAAATCCGCTTCCACAAATCGTTTTCAAAAGAAACTCTGTACATTTTACAAAAAACAGTAACGATGCATTGAACACCCTCATTTTTATCCTTAAGGAAAATCCAGGCATTACCATGGCCATATCGGGCCACACCGCACCTGATGAAAAAGAAATAACCGGACAAAAGCGCGCTGAAAAAATAAGGAAAATATTTTTTAATCAGGGCATCGATGCAGGCCGCATCCGAATTGACACTACGCAACAATGCGAAACGGACTGCGCTGGAATATTATACAACAGCAACAGCGATAATCGTGGAAAAATAATTACCAAAGCATATCTGAAAACGCTTTCGGGGAAAGAAAGAAAAATTGTAAAAAAATCGTGTATGCAGGTGCGATTCAGAATTACCGGGAATGGGTTTGGGGAGTAGTTTTTTCGTTACACGTTACAGCGTTACACGTTACAGGCGTTACACGTTACAGCGTTACACGTTACAAAGTTACAATCGTTACAGACGTTACAATCGTTACAGAATTGAACACAAATCTATCTTCACACATTTTCACATCCTATCGTTACACGTTACAGCTTTCAGTAGTCAACTTTCAGTAGTCAGCAGTCAACTTTCAGTAGTCAGCAGTCAACTTTCAGTTGTCAGTAGTATATCCCGACCGGAGCGTCAGGGCATTCAGCGGTAAGCTATCCATTGGCTTTCGCAATCTTGTTTTCACACATTGGAAATTATCCCACGGCAGGTTGATCATTATCGCTTTGTCGCATCATCGCTGCAGTACTTAAATTCTTGTATTTCTTCCGCCGCGGCGGATTCGTATTTCTGATTTCTCATCTCGTATTTAGTATTTCAGATTTCGTATTTCATGTCCCGTATTTTCGTATTTTTGCACCTCTTTTTAAAAATTACCGGATAATGAAGGGCAAATACAACGAGTACAAGCAATTAAGGCTGACAGAACTGGCTGATGATGTAAGACAATGGTGGGATTCGAAAGATATCTTCCGCAAAAGTATTGAAACGCGCGCAGGCAAACCCGAATACGTATTTTTCGAAGGACCGCCGAGTGCGAATGGAATGCCTGGCATTCATCACGTAATGGCCCGCGCCATCAAGGATCTTTTCTGCCGTTATCAGACACTGAAAGGCTTTCAGGTAAAACGCAAGGCCGGCTGGGATACACATGGACTTCCGGTGGAAATCGGCGTTGAGAAAAAACTCGGGATTACCAAAGAAGATATCGGTAAAAGCATTTCTGTTGTTGACTACAACCGCGAATGCCGTCAGGAAGTAATGAAATACAAAGATCAGTGGGATGAGCTTACACGCCGCATGGGCTATTGGGTTGACCTCGAAAATCCGTACATCACTTTCGACAATAAATACATTGAATCGGTCTGGCATCTGCTGAAAACCCTGTTCGACAAAGGACTGCTGTATAAAGGCTACACCATTCAGCCGTACTCGCCTGCTGCCGGAACCGGCCTCAGCACACATGAACTGAACCAACCCGGTTGCTACAAAAATGTAAAAGACAATACCGTTGTTGCACAATTCAAAGTGGTTCGCAACGAACGCAGCGAGTTTCTATTCAACACCCCGGGTGTCAAAGGAAATCTGTACATCCTTGCCTGGACGACCACTCCGTGGACTTTGCCATCAAACACAGGTCTTGCTGTCGGTGAAAATATTGAATACAATTTAGTTCAGACCTACAATCCATACACATTCGAACCGCAGACCGTTGTGGTAGGCGCTCCCCTGCTCAACCGCTGGTTTCCGGCCGAGAATGCGGCACTTGACATA
>CAYSCE010000319.1:0-3866 GCA_964429475.1 uncultured Bacteroidaceae bacterium
CTCCCGCTCAGCGGTAAGCAGCCAACCTACGCATTCCTCTCAATCAGCTCAACAAACTTTTTCGCCAACGCATCGGCCTCAGCTTCGGTGCGGCTTTCGGTGTATATGCGGATGATCGGCTCGGTGTTCGACTTGCGCAGATGTGCCCACTCGTGTCCGAATTCCAGTTTTAAACCATCAACTTTATTAATGTCTTTGCACTGATCTTTCACCTGCTCTTCAATCTTACGCAGAATGCCGTCTACATCGGTACCGGGTTTCAGATCAACTCTGTTCTTCGACATGAAATACGCAGGATATCCGGCTTTGAGCTGCGACAACGATTTTTTTCGCTCCGCCATCAATGACAGAATCAATGCAATGCCTACCAGCGCATCGCGGCCGTAGTGCAGGCCCGGATAAATCACGCCGCCATTGCCTTCGCCGCCAATGATGGCATCGGTTTCCTTCATCATGTTCACCACATTCACTTCGCCGACAGCGGCACCGGTGTATTGTCCGCCGCGTGCTTCGGTCACATCGCGCAAAGCCTGTGTGGAACTCAGATTCGAAACAGTGTTGCCGGTCTTGTGCGATAAAATATGATCGGCTGCAGCCACCAGTGTATATTCTTCGCCAAACATTTTTCCGTCATCACATACCAGCGCAAGGCGGTCTACATCCGGATCTACCGATATGCCCATGTCGGCTTTCATTTCGATGACAGCTTCCGACAACACAGTCAGGTGGCCCGGAAGCGGCTCGGGGTTGTGTGCAAATTTTCCGCTGCAATCGCCGAATAATATTTTGTATTTCACGCCGAGTGCATCAAAAAGCATCGGAAGAATAATGCCACCGGTAGAATTGATCACATCGGCCACTACTGTAAAATTGGCTTCAGCAATGGCTTTGCGGTTGACCACCGGCATATTGATGACTGCATCAACATGTTCTTTCAGATAATTATGATTGACTTTTTTGGTGCCGAGTTCATGTTCAGCAGCCATTTCAAAGTCGCTTGTTTCCACCATTTCAAGCAATATGCGTCCGGTTTCGGGTGAAATAAATTCGCCTTTTTCATTGAAAAATTTCAACGCATTCCAGTTGGCCGGATTGTGGCTGGCTGTAAGAATGATGCCGCCATCAGCCTTCGCAAATATCACAGCCATTTCAATAGTCGGCGTAGTTGTATGACCGGTTTTAATCACATCGATGCCGGCTGCACGCATGGCAGATACTACCAGACTTTCGAGCACTTCGCCCGATACACGCCCGTCGCGGCCCACCACAACATTGATTCGCTGCGACTTTCGGTTACGCTTTAACCAGGTGGCATACGCCAGACAATACTGAACAATCAGCAGCGGATCAAGTCCTTCGCCCGGCTTTTCGCCCAGCGTTCCGCGGATTCCTGAAATACTTTTTATGATCGGCATTTTATTAAGTTTATAAAGTTCGTAAAGTCAAAAGTTCATAAAGACACGTCTAAGTTATGAGTGATGAGTTATGAGTTATGAGTGATGAGCGGATTTTTACTGAAAGTAGACAACATTCTCTAATCAACGCACTTTCAAACTTGTCACAGCTTGCCGGGTTTTACGCGGTTTCACGTGATTATTAAATTTTCAAATCATCGCATCATCACATCATCGCATCTCATATTCCCACATTTCCACACCGACGCAGTCGCACATTTCCACATTATCACTGCTCACTGCTCACCACTCACTGCTCACTGCTCACCACTCACCGCTACTTCGCTTTCCCCTGCCCTGCAACCTTATCCAACGCGGCTTTCAGCGTTTCTTCATCGGCCAGATATTTCGAAGAAATCACTTTCAGATCATCGTCGAGTGTGTACACAAGCGGGATTCCGGTTGGGATGTTGTATTTGAGAATGGCTTCGTCGCTCATACCTTCGAGATATTTCACCACAGCGCGCAGACTGTTTCCATGAGCTGCAATGATAATGCGTTTGCCGCTTTTGATCGCCGGCGCAATTTCATTTTCCCAGAGCGGAATCACGCGTTCAACGGTATCTTTCAGACATTCGCCACGCATGTAAATCAGATTGTCAACATCTTTATAGCGGGCTTCATTGAGCAATGGTCTGACTTCATCTTCTTCGAACAGCGGCGGACGTACATCGTAGGCGCGGCGCCATAAAAGCACTTGTTCTTCACCGTATTTGGCGGCCATTTCCGATTTGTTGAGGCCCTGCAAAGTACCATAATGTTTTTCATTCAATCGCCATGAATGCTTGACCGGAAGCCACATACGATCCATTTCTTCGAGCGACAGCCACAATGTTTTTATGGCACGGCGCAAAACAGAAGTATAGGCAATATCGAATTCAAAACCGTTTTCCTTCAATGCTTTGCCGGCAGTGCGGGCTTCGGTTATTCCTTTTTCGCTCAGATTCACATCCACCCAGCCGGTGAAGCGGTTCTGGCTGTTGTATTCACTTTCTCCGTGACGTAATAAAACTAAAGTCTTCATATCAATCGATTTGTGCAAAGATAGGATATTTATACATTTTTCAAAGTAGTCGTTTTTAGTTCAGGTCACGTTCTACAGCGGCTGAGTTGATGGGGTTTGATTGTTCTGTCTCTCGATGCTGGATGGTGGGCTTTACCGATATGTCGTCCCTACGGGACGGCGTGTTTCATCTTTCTTTTACCGATATGTCGTCCCTACGGGACGGTTGGATCCTCTTTTCTGTTACCGATATGTCGTCACTACGGGACGGCGTGTTTCATCTTTCTTTTACCGATATGTCGTCCCTATGGGACGGCTGGTTCTGATTCTTTTACCGATATGTCGTCCCTACGGGACGGCTGGTTCTGATTCTTTTACGAACCATCTGTCCCGTAGGGACATGATATCGGTAGCCCCGAAAAGGGGCAAGCCAGTGCCGTCAGGTACGGAACGGTTTATTGTTGTTGTATATCCAGCAGTTTTAGACAACCGGTTTAAAAACATATCGTGCATCATGTTCCACCGCAAATTCTTTCAACAATGCCATGTATTCATCTATAAACGATTTTTTGCAATGGTGTATCTCCTGGTTCAATACATATTTCACAATTACGGGAACATCTTTTTGCCGGTATGAGAATGCACCGAACCCTTCCTGCCATCTGAATTTTCCCGCAACAAGATGGTTCTGATTGATCCATTTTGATGAATCACCTTTGATATCCTGAACAAGGTCGGACAAAGATTGAGTCGGCCGGAGCCCGATGAATATATGAATATGATCGCTGGTGCCACCAATAGCTAAAAGTTTGTGCGTTTGTTTTTGAATTATACCAGTGATATATTTATACAATTCGTCACGCCATTGAGGATTAATCAGCGATAATCTGTTTTGTACAGCAAAAACAATCTGAACGTGCAACTGTGTGTATGTGTTTGCCATTGTTTTTGATCAAATGTAATGATTTTCAACATATCAATTCTCTAAATTCGTATTTTTTGGAATTCTACGTTTTGCTTTTTTATCTATCTTGTATCTCGAAACTTAGATTGTCTTCAACATTCTTTAATAAATCAAGAAATAACAAAACCTGCCTGTAATTTGAATCCAGACACTGTGGATTTTCAAACGTAAGGAATTTGTATCGGTTGCCTGATTTTATTTCGAGATGATATATAACTCCATCTGTGCAGGGATGTCTGTCGCCTGCCAGCATTTGAACACAATAATCTTCTATAGCGAAAAAACTGTTTATTATACTTTCAGGTGACTTATCAGACCAGGCTTTGGATATGGAAGTATCATCAACTTTCGTCATTGAGAATTTCATATTCTGCAAATAATCAAAATCATAGTTGCAACCGCTGCAATCAGATTCCTCTGTATTGGTACTATCCAGATAATCCAG
>CAYSCE010000320.1:0-3819 GCA_964429475.1 uncultured Bacteroidaceae bacterium
ATTAATTATTTGTTGGTTATTCCGGGTCTGGTTAATTACTTGGGTGATGAGCATGTCGTTTTTGTACTGGTTGAAGAGGATGAATTCTGTATGGGTTATAAGTCCAAACAACACACAATGTAATAAAATAAAAGAGCCGGTCCTTTTTAAAGAGCCGGCTCTGTTCTGATTAAGAATGTTTTTTTATTTGGTTTCAGCAGTTTCAGTTTTCTCTTTCTCTTCTTTTTTCTCTTTCGGAAACATGCGTTTCTGAAAAATAAGAATCATAACAACTGCAATCGAAATGTAGGAATCAGCCAGATTGAAGATGGCACGGAAAAATGAGAATTCGTTGCCGCCCAGAAAGGGTACCCAGGATGGGAAACGGGTATTTATCAATGGGAAATACAGCATATCCACTACTTTCCCCTGCAGAAATACCGTGTAGCCACCTCCCTGTGGGAAAATTTCAGCAGCTTCGGCGCCTGAACCATAGTAAGGGCTTGATTCGAAAATCAATCCGTAAAACATACTGTCAATGATGTTTCCGGTGGCTCCTGCAAAGATCAGAGCTACACTGAAAATAAAAAGTATGTTCTTTTTCTCACGTATGATTTTCAATAAATACCAGAAAATGGCCGTCGCAGCAACGATTCTGAATATACTCAGAAAATACTTACCAGTTGTGCCTTTCCAGGCCATACCAAAAGCCATTCCTTCGTTTTCAATAAAATTTAAGCGGAACCAATTCCCAATAACATTTACTTCCTCGCCCAGGAGAAAATGTGTTTTGATATAAATTTTGAGAACCTGGTCTATAATCAGCAATGCTGCAATAAAGAACAGCACATTTCGCAAAACATGTCTATTCATCGGGCGGAAGGCTGATTCTGGGTTCTTTTTTGGTCATTTTATTTTTGGCCTCAATACTCAGGGTGGCATGAGGGACCGCTTTCAATCGCTCTTTCGAAATCAGTTTTCCGGTAACACGGCAGATGCCGAAGGTCTTGTTCTGAATCCGAACCAACGCACCTTCCAGATCGCGGATAAACTTCTGCTGACGCGATGCCAGCTGGCTGTTCTCTTCTTTTGAAAGGACCTGCGAGCCTTCTTCAAGCACTTTAAAGGTTGGACTTGTGTCGCTGATGTCATTGTCGTTGGTTCCGGTAAAAGCTTCGGTGAGAAGTGCCAGATCAGCTTTTGCTTTATCCAGCTTCTCTATAATCAGCAAACGGAATTCTTCGAGTTCCTCGTCGCTGTAGCGACTTTTTTCTTTTTCTTCTTTTGCCATAATTCAGTTTTTACACTTTTTCGATGATAGCATGAACAGAAATTTCATCGGTCAATTCAAGTAAAACGGCTTCTGCTGCACCTTTAGTATCCCGAAGTTCAAGTTCAGTCGCTAATATCTCATTGCAAATATATGAATAATTGTTAGTTATTGACTTTTCAACCGATTCTGTCTTTTCAACAAAAACACGGATTTTGTCAGTAACTTCGTAATCGCGCTCCTTGCGCAGGTTCTGGATGCGGTTCACAAACTCCCTGGCAACGCCTTCCTCCAGCAATGTCTCGCTTAATGTAACATCGAGCGCCACCGAAAGACTTCCTTCGCTCATAACCACCCAGCCCGGTATGTCTTCGGTAATGATTTCAACATCGCCCAATAATACTTCTGCTGTGCCTTCGGCCAAAGGAATACTGATTTTGCCTTCATTCTCCAGTTGATTGATCTGTGCTCCGTTCAAGGCTGCAATGGCGGCTGCCAGCTCTTTCATCTGCTTGCCGAAACGTGGCCCGAGCTGTTTGAAGTCGGCCTTGATTTTCTTCACCAGAAAACTGCCGTCGTCTTTGAAAAATTCAAGCTCCTTCACATTTACCTCTGCCAGAATGATTTTCTGTACGCTCTCAATCTGTCCTTTGATCTTGTTGTCGGTAAGCGGAATCAGAATCTTTTGCAGTGGCTGTCGTACTCGGTTGCCGGTTTTCTTACGAAGCGACAATACCATCGATGATATTTTCTGTGCCAGCTGCATGCGCTCTTCCAGATCACGATCAATATCAGCATTGTTGTATGCCGGAAAGTCGCACAAATGCACGCTTTCAACATTACGACGGCCGGTCACCGAATTCAGATCCGAGAACAATCTTTCAGCAAAAAATGGCGCAATGGGCGAAATTAAAACCGACAATGTTTCAAGCACATGATACAATGTCTGGTAGGCCGATAATTTATCTTTCGACATCTCGCCTTTCCAGAAACGACGGCGCGACAAACGTACATACCAGTTGCTCAGAAACTCATCAGTGAAATTCTGAATGGCGCGTCCGGCGCGGGTTGGCTCATAATCGGCATATGATTCATCCACTAATTTAATCAGACTGTTCAGCTCCGATAAAATCCAGCGATCCAGCTCGGGGCGCTCGGCAACAGGAACTTCAGCATCGCTGAAATCAAACTTGTCGATGTTCGCATACAGTGCAAAGAATGAATACGTATTGTACAATGTACCGAAGAATTTACGCTGTACTTCGGCCACTCCTTCGCTGTCGAATTTCAGATTGTCCCAGGGCTGCGAGTTGGTAATCATGTACCAGCGCGTCGCATCGGGACCGTATTTGCCAATAGTTTCAAATGGATCAACGGCATTGCCGAGTCGCTTCGACATTTTATTTCCGTTTTTATCGAGCACAAGCCCGTTTGAAACAACGGTTTTGTAGGCCACCGAATCAAATACCATGGTTGCGATTGCATGCAGGGTAAAGAACCAACCGCGGGTCTGATCAACGCCTTCGGCAATAAAATCGGCCGGAAAACTTTTTTCGAAAACTTCTTTATTCTCAAACGGATAATGCCACTGCGCATAAGGCATGGAGCCGCTGTCGAACCATACGTCGATCAGATCGGGCTCGCGGCGCATGGGTTTTCCTGACTCCGACACAAGAATAATCGGATCAACCGATGGCTTGTGCATGTCGAATTTTTCGTAGTTGTCTTTGCTCATGTCACCGATAACAAAATCCTTCATCGGATTTTCTTTCATGAAGCCGGCTTCAATACTCCTGCTGATTTCTTTTGCCAGCTCTTCGAGCGAGCCGATGCACTTGATTTCACTGCCGTCTTCGCTCAACCACACCGGAAGTGGAACTCCCCAATAGCGGCTGCGACTCAGATTCCAGTCAACCAGATTTTCGAGCCAGTTGCCAAAACGGCCACTACCGGTCGATTCGGGCTTCCAGTTGATGGTGTTGTTCAGCTCAATCATGCGGTCGCGATAGTCGGTAGTTTTGATAAACCATGAATCGAGCGGATAATACAGAATCGGTTTGTCAGTGCGCCAGCAATGCGGATAGCTGTGTTCGTATTTCTCTGCTTTGAAAGCTTTGTTTTCTTTTTTCAGTTTGATGACAAGTTCGATGTCAACATTCAATTCTTTTTCCTTTTCCGGCGTGAAATCGGGATGATACTGCGGTTTCACGAATTTCCCGGCGAATTCGCCCATCTCTTCCGTGAATTTCCCCTGCTTGTTCACCATAGTAAGCGCACCGAGATTGTATTTCTTTCCCATGCGGAAGTCGTCGGCACCAAAGCTGGGAGCCAGATGCACGATGCCGGTACCGTCTTCGGTAGTTACAAAATCTCCGGCGACCACGCGGAAAGGATCTCCCTCAGCGGGCTGTGCGTATGGCAGCAATTGCTCGAAACGGATTTCGGTAAGCTCTTTTCCTTTGAAAGTTCCAAGAACTTTGAATGGAATATTTTTTTGTCCGGGCTCGTAACTGTCTATGTCAAGTGCCGCATTCTCGGCCGGAAACCAGCGGTTGAGCAGGGGAGCGCCC
>CAYSCE010000321.1:0-3810 GCA_964429475.1 uncultured Bacteroidaceae bacterium
GCTTAAAGAAACCAGAGTCGATGGTATTTACACAGCCGATCCGGAAAAAGATCCGACTGCCGCAAAATTTGATGAACTCACCTACGACGAAGCGTATGAGAAGCATCTTAATATAATGGATATGACTGCCTTTACTTTGTGCCGCGAAAACAACATGACCACCATCGTGTTCGATATTCATGGCAAAGGCAATCTGGCAGCCATTCTTGAAGGGAAAAAAGTTGGAACAACCGTTAAAAACAAATAAGAAGAAAAAGAAACTGTTATGAGCGACGAATCTGTATTGTTACTTGAAGAAGCAAATGAAGGAATGACCAATGCCATTGCGCATCTCGAGCGCGAATTGGTAAAGATACGTGCCGGTAAAGCCAGCCCGTCTATTTTCGACGGAGTAAAAATTGATTACTACGGCACCATGACTCCTCTTGCTCAGGTTGGCAACATCAATATTCCGGACGCCCGCACCATTGTCATTCAACCATGGGACCGCACGGCACTGGGTGCCATCGAAAAAGCCATTATGGCTGCTAACCTTGGTTTCACTCCGGTGAACAACGGCGAAATTGTGCGCATCAGCATACCGCCTTTGACCGAAGAACGCCGTAAGGAAATGGTGAAGAAAGTAAAAACCGAAGGCGAAAACGCAAAAATTGCTGTACGCAATGTACGTCGCAATGTGGTCGACAGCGCACGCAAACTTACTAAAGACGGTGTGCCCGAAGACGAAGTGAAAAATCTTGAAAAGGAAATTCAGACCATTACCGATAAAAGCATCGAGAAGGTTGATCAGATTATTGCTGCGAAAGAGAAAGATATTATGACCGTGTAGGCTCAACGCACAATGCACAACGCACAATGCTCAAAGCTTCGCAAGTTGAATCGCGATCGTATAGTTAGTAAAGGCATTGAGCGTAGTAACAGCAAAGTTCACTGTTCACTGCTCACTGCTCACCGCTAAGGTGCTTGCTTTTCTGCGCGCTCAACGCTTAGTAAGTTGAAAGATTGTAAAGGCATTGAGCGTAGTAACAGCAAAGTTCGCTGTTCACTGCTCACTGCTCACCGCTAAGGTGCTTGCTTTTCTGCGTGCTAGTACATTAAGTGTTTCTTGCTGCTGTTTTGCCAGCCTGCATCGCTTTTGTAGTCGGCGAAATAAATGACCAGATCGGCATCACTTTTATAGTCGCAGAAATAAATGGTTTTGTTGGCATCGCTTTTATATTCGGCAAAATACCATAACCCATCGTTGCCGGTAGCATCGCTTTTATAGCTGCATTTGTACACCACCAGATCGGCGTCGCTTTTATAATCGGCTACATACACTTTAACCTGCGCATCGCTTTTGTATTCGCAGGAATACACTACCTGACTTTTGGCTACCAGTGCGAAAGCGAAGAAAATTGCAAAAAAGGCTACAACTGTTTTCATAGGTTTTGTTTTTTCAAAGATAAAAATTTTTTCGGGCGCCGCGCAATAACAAAAACAATGCCCGGACACATGGCCCGGGCACTGGTCTCATTAAAACAGGATTATATTATGCCTGGGTTATCGTAGGAGGAGTAAATACGCGGGCTTTGAGTTCGCGGTCAATCATAAACATGCCAGGGCCTTTTCCTTCGGTCATTTTTACTTCGCCGAGAATCTGGTTTGCATTGGCTTCTTCTTCTACCTGTTCCTTCACAAACCACTGCAGCATGTTGTTGGTGGCATGGTCTTTTTCTTCGATGGCCAGGTTGACCAGATTGTTGATGAGCGAAGTCACATGTTGTTCGTGTTTCAGCGTTTCCTCAAAGACTTCGATGGCGTTTTTCCATTCTTTTTTGGGTTTTTCAATTACTTTCAGATCGACGCGGCCACCGCGTTCGTTTACATAATCGAAAAAGATCATGGCATGTGCCAGTTCTTCCTGAGCCTGAATGCGCATCCAGTTGGCAAAGCCGCTCATGTTGGCATCGGCAAAATACGCCGACATGGATAAATACAGGTACGAGGAATACATTTCGGCATTGATCTGCTCATTGAGCGCTTTTTCTACTTTTTTATTCATGGTTTTTTGTGTTTTTTTCTGAATTCAAAGATAGGAATATTTTGCATCCTTTATTCATTCGCGCAGATGATATAAATCACAAATTTATTTTACAATAAAATCTGATTTGATCAATTGAAAACTATTGCGTTCATGTATTATATGTTGCGCCAATCTGCTGCGAGTGAACAGTCCGCCGCGGCGGAGGGAGCGAAAAACACTACGAATTCTTTTGTCTTATTCCTTTTGTCTTTTATCTTACAAGCGTCACATTCCCATGCCCCGAGACCGTTTGGCCGCTCAGCATGATGGCTTTTGCATACCAGGTGTACACGCCGGCCGGAGCTTCTTCGCCAGCAATATTTCCATCCCAGCAACAGTCTATATTTGTCACACTGAGCGGAGTCGAAGTGTGACACCCGAAGACTTCTTCGCCCCAGCGGTTAAACACCCGGAACTCTTCAAGGCCGCTTATCTGCCGGCCGCGCACACAAAGCAAATCATTATTGCCATCGGCATTTGGGCTGAAAATATTGGCCACATACAACGGAAAGTTGCATTCATCCACACGCACCGTTATATCGTCGGTAGTGATGTCGATTTTAAAATCGGTTACCTGCAGCGTGTAGGTGGTGGTTGTGGTTGGTTGCACCGCAAAAAATGCTTCACGGCTTAGTGTATCGCCTTCTTCGCTCAGCCATAAATACTCGTATTGCGGCATGTTGTGCGTTCCCAATACAACACTTTGTCCTATGCAAATGTTTGTATCTGCTCCGGCATCGGCTTCAAAAACGGGTTCATCGCAGCGATACAATGCAATGCCATCAATGTAATAACCGGTGCCGAATTTCCAGTACGGGTTGAGTGTTTGTGTGATCACATCTTCATCTTTTTTAAAGCAACCGATGGTAATAGTATTTTCTCCACCGGCTGCTGTAAACGATGCTGTAACATGCTGCCAGTTCACTGTATCGCAAAAAACGGAGCCTGTGAAATAACTTACCTGTGGCGTAAAATTTATCAGATAACCTCCTCCGGTGCCGGTTGTATCGGGCAAACCCACACTGAAATAGGCCTCCAGACAATCGGAACAATATTGCTGACTATCGGGCGATGAAACCCACATGGATAAACAATACTGTTGACCCGATTCCAATGTGTCAGGAAATGTTTGAGAGAAATATTCACGGTTATGATACCAGAATATTTCGTTTTGAATAAAACAGTAATTATTCCCAAATTCAGAAACCTGATATCCATACGTGTTATTAGTAGCACCCCAATAATCAAAAAAGCCATTATAGTGTAAAGGTGTAAGTAAATCAGGCGAGGAGACTAGAACTGTCCACATAATCGCATTGCTTACAACAATTGTGACTTGAGTATTTGGAGTGTCTACCAATTCAAAGGAAGGGTTCAGAATAAGATTCTGAGCCCTTCCTGAAAAAGACATTGCGAGAGTTAAAAACAATATTGAAAAGTAATATTTCATTCTTTAGCAAAGATTGTACTCTGTTCTTTGCCTGTCAACTTATCAATAATTTTCAGACGGTACATTCCTTTCTCAAGTCTGCTTACATCAAGTGTGTGCAAAATGTTGTCATCGGCTATGTTTTGTGTCAGAATGAGTTTCCCATCAACTGAATAAACTTGCAATAAAAATTCTGAAGAATACTCACATTCTATCGTAAGTTCTTCAGAAACCGGGTTGGGATAAACTTTAAGTGTGTTTTCCTCCAATTGAATCAGCATGCGACGGTTGTTCACATCGGGATATACCGGTACAT
>CAYSCE010000322.1:0-3783 GCA_964429475.1 uncultured Bacteroidaceae bacterium
AGCATAGTGGCTACATCATCAAAGCGATTGGTCATCATCATAGCTGCAATAACAAATGGTTTGTAGCCTGCTTCGCGATAAGTATCGAGGCGATATTGTTCAAACACTTCGGCTGATACTTCACCGGCTTTGCAACTGACATCGGTAATATCGGCAGGCAAACAGTGCATGTAGAGCGCACTTTTGTCTTTTGTCAGGTTCATTTTTTCGCGGGTGCATTCCCAGTTCATGTATTTGGCGTTGTTGGCCAGCGCTTCTTTTTCGAGCTCTTTCAGACCGTCTTTATCGCCGGCACGAAGCAATTCGGTACGACGACCCATGATGTGATAGGGCGCCCAGCTTTTCGGATACACGATATCGGCATCAGCAAAAGCTTCTTCCATGCTGTTGACCACTTCGAATTTCCCGCCGCTTTCTTTGGCTTGTTTGCCGGCCAGTTCAACCACATCCGGAATCAATCCGTATCCTTCGGGGTAGGCGAGCGACACATTCATACCGAAACGTGTCATCAAACCAATGATGCCTTGCGGCACTGAGAGAGGTTTTCCATAGCTCGGACTGTACGCCCAGGTCATGGCAATTTTCTTTCCTTTCAATGCATCAAGTGATCCGAACATATTTTTGAGATGTGCCAGATCGGCCATACTTTGCGTGGGATGATCTACGTCGCATTGCAGGTTGACAATACCCGGTCGCTGCGGCAGTACATTGTTGGCAAAGCCATCATCAAGGGCTGAAGCCACTTCGAGCATATATTCATGACCGGCACCAAGATACATGTCGTCGCGGATTCCGATAATTTCGGTCATAAACGAAATCATGTTGGCGGTTTCGCGAACAGTCTCGCCATGCGATATCTGCGACTTTCCTTCATCGAGATCCTGAATGGTCAGTCCAAGCAGATTCGATGCTGATCCAAACGAAAAGCGTGTGCGCGTGCTGTTATCGCGGAATTGTGAAACAGCCAGACCACTTTCGAAGCAGCGTGTCGATATATTTTTATTGTACAGTTTACGAAGCGCATCGGCCACGTAAAGCACGAGTTCAAGTTCTTCGCGCGATTTATCCCAGGTCAGAAGAAAATCTTTCTGATAAAGACTGGCATTGGTTTTTTCAATGTCACGAATGAGTTTTTTGAATTTTCCCATTGTATTTCTTTTTAGTGGTTACAGAATTTGAGCGTATAATGCGTAAAATGCCGATGCAGCAACGAGATCGCTCACCGGTGTTTTTTCATTGGGGGCATGAGCCATTACTTCATTACCAGGGCCGAAGCCGATGGTAGGAATTTTATGAATACCGTTGGTAGCAATGCCATTGGTCGAAAAAGTCCATTTGTCAACAATGGGTGCTTTGCCGAAAAGTTCTGAAAATGCGGTCACACCTGTTTGTACAGCCGGATGGTCTTCGGGCATTTTCCAGGTCGGGTAATATTTTTCCATACCGTATTTCAATCCAGTAAAAGCCAGACCATCGTACCACAGCACTTCTACTTTTGAATCCGGATTATTGACGGCTTCTTTTACTTCGGCAACAGCGCTGTCTTTGGTTTCGCCCCAGGTGAGACGACGATCGAGGTGGAAACGTGCATAATCGGCCACTGCACACAACGACGGGCTGCCGCTGATGAATTCGCTGATGGTCACACTGCCTTTTCCGAGAAATTCATCATTGGTGAGACGTTCGTGCAGCTTTTCAATTTCAAGAGCCGCTCTGGAAGCCATGTACACAGCATTTTTTCCACGTTCGGGTGCTGAACCATGAGCCGACAGGCCGCGGAATGAGACATGAATTTCCATACGGCCGCGGTGCCCGCGATACACATTGAGATTGGTTGGTTCGGTACTGATGACAAAGTCGGGACGGAATTTATCTTCTTCAATAATATATTTCCAGCACAATCCGTCGCAGTCTTCTTCCATCACACTGGCTACCACCCAGATGGTAATATCATTCTGCAGACCAATTTCTTTCAGAATGCGACCAGCTGTAATGGCTGATGCGATACCGCCTTTCTGATCGACGGTACCGCGCCCGTGTACAAAGCCATCGGCAATCAGGCCCGAAAAAGGATCCATATTCCAGTTTTCCGGATTTCCGACATCAACCGTATCGATATGACCATCGATGGCAAGAATTTTTTTCCCTGAACCGACGCGGCCGAGAACATTACCCAGTCCGTCCATTTTAACTTCATCAAACCCGGCTTCATGCATCTGGCGCATTACTTCTTCCTGAACGTCTTTTTCTTCACCACTCAATGATTTGATTTTCACGAGCTTCGACAGGTTTTCGGCCGTATAGTTGGTGTATTGCGCTGCTTTTTCATTAATAATTGCAGCAAGTTCTTTTGTGTTCATATCCCTTTATTTAGTAACAGATTCAAAATTAGCCTGCAAAGATACAAAAGAGTGTTGATACGTTTCTTTTATTAATCATTAAATGAATGACAAATAATCAGGTGAACCATAAAATTTGTTCACTCAGCGTTTTATCAAAAAAAAGCGTGATTTAGTGTTAATAGAACCTGGTGATATTGATTTTATGGCATTGTTATTGTTAAATTTGCAGGTAATTTAAACTTAACCGACATGAAAAAACTTTATTTCGTGATTTTCACTTTCGTAATGCTTGGGTTAACAAACCAAAGCATGGCTCAGTCAAATGCTGTTAAGCTGAATATTTTCAGTTTAGCTGTTTCGACTTACAATGTTTCTTTCGAGCGAGCTATTAATGATAATAATACAGCTCAGCTTAATGTATTTTACCTGAATTGGGGGAAAGATACTAAATTTACCGGTTTCGGACTTACTCCGGAGTTTCGTATTTATTTTGATGAAGCCTTGAATGGTTTTTATGTTGCTCCTTTCCTTAGGTATCAAAACTACACTCTCAAAGCCACTTATCAGGAAACTGACACCACAACTTCCCAACTCGTTGACAGGACTGCAAAAGGAACACTGCAGACTTTTGGTGGCGGTGTAATTGCAGGACATCAGTGGCTTTTAGGCGAGCATTTTACTCTTGATGTATTTCTGGGACCATCTTACAATGCTGGTTCAATCAAAGCTGCAGATGATTCAGATGATCCGGATTATGAATTCTCAGGCAATATGTTTGATGGTTTCGGCATCCGCTGGGGTCTTACTTTTGGTTTTGCTTTCTAAGCAATTCAGTTTTTTTCTATTGGGGCTGTCTGTTTCAGGCAGCCTTTTTTTTATCTTTGGAGCAGAAATATTCAATCAGCAGTAACCGGAAAACAACACATTATTATGAGCAGGAACATTATTAATCCATATAGCACTGTCAGAAATTACAATTGTTTTGGATGTTCGCCCGACAATCCGATCGGACTACGACTTTCTTTCCGCGAAGAAGGTGATGAAATTGTTTCGGAATGGACGCCTGACAGTCGCTACACAGGCTGGATTGATGTGTTACATGGTGGAATTCAGGCCACCATGATGGATGAAATTGCCAGTTGGGTGGTATTTATCAAATTGAAAACAGCAGGTGTGACCAGAGAAATGAGTGTAAAATACCGCAAGTCGGTGTTGGTTTCGGATGGAAAAATCACTTGTCGGGCACAGTTAAAGGAATTGAACCGTTCTTTGGCTACCATAGAGGTGAAACTGTATTCAAAAGATATTCTGAGAGCCGAGGCCCGCTGTGTGTATTATGTATTTAATGACGAAGAAGCTAAAACAAAATTTTTATATCCCGGTTCGGATGCCTTTTATTCCCAAACCTGAAATTCCCAGGGGCAGCCGTTTTTCCGGATAT
>CAYSCE010000323.1:0-3764 GCA_964429475.1 uncultured Bacteroidaceae bacterium
GGGCTTGTTCACTGCGAGCGCGTATTGGTCCTGCCAGAGAATGAGGGAGTGCATAGGGCAAAGGTAGTGATTTAAGATTATACTCCCCGACGATTCCAGGTCAGCAATGCATTGTAGTTTTCCGTTTCGTACATGCTAACGCTAAAATGTCGGGGAGCGAAAAGCCAGCAGGATAATAGAAAAGAGATGTTTAATGCGATTAATATTGAGATGATTTAAATTATGCGATTTGATATTGTACATTTGCAATCAACCTACGGATGCAATATTTCGCAACGCAGAACCGTTAACGTTTCTATAACAAAGCCCCATAGCCATGAAAATCCTTTTTATCATTTTATTGTTTGTGACTGTCACTACATTTGTTACAGCGCAGGAAACCAAAACATACAGCGTGTATTTCAACACCGCCGTTTATCAGCCCGATGCTGTGGCCATGAAAACACTGAACACAATCGCCTTACAATGTAAAAGCGGAAAAGCAGGTATCATCAGCATCAGTGGTTATAGCGATTCAGTTGGAACAACAGAAAGAAACCAGCTATTATCGGAAAGGCGCGCCAATTCAGTGAAAGAGATATTTGCACAAAAAGCAATTGATCTGAAAACCGCTGTTGTTGCCGGAAAGAACGAAACGACCGAATTCGGCGGAGCGGATTTTTACAAAAACAGGCGCGTGGACATCGTTACAAAAGCAACGGCTCAGAAACCCGATTTGCCATTGGATAAAAAAATTGAAGAAGCGGGCGTGGGAGATTTGATCAGGCTGGAAAACATGACCTTTTACAACAATATCAGTATTCCGCTTCCGGAGTCAATTCCGGTGATGGAAGAGCTGTATCGCATCATGTCATCAGAGCCCACGCTGGTGATTGCCATCGAAGGCCATATCTGCTGTGTGGATGATGATATTTCCAATTTATCGGGAGAGCGCGCAAAAGTTGTGTATGATTTTTTGCTTGACAAAGGCATTGAAGAGAGCCGCATGAGCTGGAAAGGATTTGGTCACACACGACCATTGAATAATGAAACAACGGCCGAAGAAAAGCAGATGAACAGACGTGTTGAAATTCGTGTGGTGAAGAAATAAAACTGAAAGATATTTTTAACGCAATAATCGCAAATTATTTTGCGTTAATTTATTTATTAGAATATTTTACCCATGAAATCAGTCATTATCTTTTTATCAGCAATGATTGCTTTTACATCATTGACTGCGCAGGAAACAAAAACACACAGTATTTTTTTCAGCACCGCTTCGTTTCAGCCGGATGATACGGCCATGCGGATTCTGGATACAGTGGCGACCTATTGTAAAAAATACAATGCATCGATTGTGAGTCTGAGTGGTTATTGCGATTCGGTTGGGACAACAGAGCGGAATCAAATACTGTCGGAAAAACGAGCCAATGCAGTTAAAGCGATTTTTACTAAAAAAGGAATTAATGTAAATAGCACACAGGTTGCCGGGAAAAACGAAACAAACGAATTTATTGGAGCTGATTTTTACCGCAACCGTCGCGTGGATATTGTTACCAGCAGACCAAAAGAAAAGTTATCTGTTCTGGAGGAAAAAATCATACAAGCAGAGGTAGGTGACCTGATCAGATTGGAAAATATTAATTTTTATCCAGGCAGTGATGTTCCGTTACCTATGGCAGAGCCAGTAATGGAAGAGCTTTTTCAAATCATGACAGAAAATCCGACGCTTGAAATTGCGATTGAAGGACATATTTGTTGTTCAGCATCAGATGTCGAAAACTTGTCAACAAAACGCGCAATAGTTGTTTATTCTTTTCTGGTGACCAAAGGAATTGAAGCCGATCGTTTGTCGTGGAAAGGATTTGGTCATACCCGACCGCTGACCGTGGAAACAAATGAAGAAGAACGGGAGATGAACAGACGCGTTGAGATTCGTGTGGTGAAGAAGTAATTACATTTAAAACGCATTTCTTCTATTCGCAAAGAAAATACTATTTTTGCGTCATGGCAAAACACCGCAAATCTTCCATCCGGCTCGGGGGCTCTTATGTCACCATGATGATCAGCATTTCGCTGGTTTTATTAATTCTCGGCATGTCGGGACTCATTCTGCTGCAATCGCAGAATCTGGTTAAATATGCGAAAGAAAATATTCTGATTACCGTGATGTTTAAAGACAGTATTCCGGAGGCCGACATGCTGGCTTTGCAGAAAAAAATTCAGCTGAATCAGAAAATAAAAACCTGCGACATGGTTACCAGCGAAGAAGCAGCAAAAAGGCTGGTAGCCGAAACAGGCGAAGACTTTGTGCAGGATCTGGGTTATATTCCCATTCCGGCATCGCTGGATATTACGGTGAAAAGCGAATTCGGCGATTCAACCAACATGGAAGCCATGACTGCCGAAATTATGAAAGAGCCGATTGTGGACAATGTGTATTACGACAAAACACAGGTGCGCGACATCAATTCAAATACGCAGAACATTCTGTTGTATCTGCTGGCATTTGCGGCCATAGTGTTTGTGATTTCATACAGTCTGATCAATAACACCATCCGTCTGGCAATTTATTCGAAGCGTTTTCTCATCCGCAGCATGTTGCTGGTTGGTGCCACACGACAGTTTATCCGGCGCCCGTTTTTGTGGCAGGCCGTATGGATGGGCCTAGTTAGCAGTCTGCTTGCGCTTGTGATGCTTGAAGGATTGATTGCGCTTGAATACAATCAGCTTCCCGAATTGCAGACCGTGCATACGGATGTAAAAATTTATTTTCTCTTTGGCGGCATTGTCATCTGCGGCATGCTTGTATCGTGGATTTCGTCGTGGACTGCTCTGAACAGATATATCCGGATGAATACGGATTATTTGTATGTGTGATTCCGAATGATTTAAGATATCCGATTTTTGTCGCGATAGTTATCGCGATTAGATTGTTGATCTGAGTGAGAAGTGAATATTGAACATTCAGACGCTATCGGTCGGAACTTTCAGCCGAACAAAGAATGACGAAGGAAGTTTTTAATGAAGAACGACGTTTTTGTAGACAACGCAAAAGCTCACCGATCACTGCTCACCGATCACTGCTCGCCGATCACCGCTGTAGATGGGACTTTCGCTGGCGTCTTCAGTTTTATTTCTCAGGAAAAACGGCGCAGTAAGCGTTGTAGCGTGCATAAATTTCGTGAACGAAGCGTTCCATATACCAGGGATTGATATAGCCGTATTTTACAACAGGATCGTTGTAATATTTTGGCTTGCGTTTTAGCTTCAGGCATTCGAGCACGACCTGATAAGTGATAGGAGTCATGTTGTGTTTTTTTGCCAGTTCGAATGCATCGTAAAAATGCGGCATTCCCAGATTATATGCGCCAATGACTACCTGCTGCCGTTCATTTTTATTTGCAATAAATGGAGCAAAAGCAGTATCCATATAATGAATCAATTCAATGCCGCCTTTAATCTGTTCTTCGACATTGCTGCTATAATGCACACCGAATTTTGCAGCAGTGGCAGGCATCATTTGCATAATTCCAAAAGCACCACTTGGAGATTGAAAATTCTCGGTAAACCGCGATTCCTGATAAATGACAGAGGCTACCAGACGCCAGTCCCAATCAATAGCGCGGCTGTATTTCTGAATAATCCGGTCGTATTTGCTAAGCTTGCCATGAGTCAGACTGTGATCATCGGGTGACTGATAAATATAAAAAACAGGATGATCGAAATATTTACTTTGCAAAAAATGCAGTTTCCCTTTTTTGGAATAATTGTCCAGCCATTGA
>CAYSCE010000324.1:0-3750 GCA_964429475.1 uncultured Bacteroidaceae bacterium
ATATTTTCACTACAGGTATTTTTACGGGGTGCAAAAACGGGCTGATTGCGGAGAATGTATAGTCTGTCCAGGTTATTCCTAAGAAATAGCTTCCCACACGATTGAATCGTGTGGGAGCAAATTAAGCTTTTATCAACCCATTCTTGATGGCAAACATCACCAGATGCGGCGAGTTTTTGGCACCGGTTTTTTCGAGCAGGTGCGCACGATGTCCGTCCACCGTGCGGGCGCTCACGCCCAGGAATTTCGATATTTCGGCATTCGACATGCCTTTGCAGATGAGCTCCAGCACTTCCTGCTCGCGGTCAGTAAGTTCGATGCCGGCAATTCTTGAAGCCGGACGCTGATTGCGGTTCACGTTGCTGATGAATTCTTCGGAAAAATAATTCTCACCTTCCATCACCAGATTGATGGCGCGCTGCAGCTCGTCCTTGTTGGTTTTTTTCAGCAGAAATCCCTGCGCTCCGGCTTCGATCATCTGGTTGAAATAACTGATCTCTTCAAACATGGTGAGCGCAATGACCTTCACATCCGGATATTTCTCAGTCATTTTGCGGGTAGCCTCAATGCCATCCATCACCGGCATGCGGATGTCCATCAGAATCAGATCGGCTTTCTGATGCTTCAGTATCTCAAATACTTCATTGCCGTTTTGCGCTTCTGCAATTACTTTTACTTCATCCAGTTCGTTCAGGATAATCCGCAGTCCTTTGCGGAAAATTTCATGATCATCTGCTATAATCAATCGGATAATATCCATGCTTATTGTTTTACTGTTAACGTGATCAGTACATTCATTCCTTCGCCGGGTGCACTCTTGATGAGACACAAACCATTGATGGTATTTACTTTATTGATGATGTTGTTCAATCCCAGACCTGTTGGCTGTTTCAATTTTTCATCCACATCGAAACCTACACCGTCGTCCTTGTAAAAAAGATTAACCTGATTGTCGTGACTTTCCAGAAAAATCTCAATATTGGCTGCCTGAGAGTGTTTGAGCGAATTATTCACCAGCTCCTTGATGGTCTGGAAAAGAACTGTTTCCTCAATGCGCGTACCGGTAAGCTTGTATTGAGACGTGTCGAGCTTAATTTTGACAGAATTGGTGTTGTTGATGTAATTGCAAAAATCTTTCGCTGCAGCCGGCAACCCAAAGTCCTGCAGGATGCTGGGCATGATGTTGTTCGAGATTTCGCGGGCCGACACAATGGCTTTGTCAATCAGCTCATCGACCGACTGCAGGGTTTCGGCCGGGCTTATTTTATTAAAGTTGCCTTTTTTCAGAAGATCAGTGTACAGCTTGATGGTTGAAAGCAGCGGCGCCAGCCCGTCGTGCAGATCGGCAGCAAACCGCTTTCGTTCGCGCTCTTCGGTCTCGATAATGGCTGCTGCAATTTTACGTTCCAGTTCTTTGCGCTCGGTTATATCACGGGCCATACTCAGAATGGCTTTTCGGCCCATGTAATCAATCACCCGGTCGCTCATTTCAAGAAAAATCACTGTTCCGTCCTTGGCCTGATGCTCGGTTTCGTAGACATGATGTCCGTTTTTCTTAATGACAGCAATATTTTTATCAACGATGGGGACATATTTCTCCGTTTTGATGTCACGGAAATTTTTCTGCATGAGTTCTTCGCGGGTATAGCCGAGTTTCTTCAGTGCCTCTTCATTTACTTCCAGAAATTTGCCATCGAAATCGGCCAGAAAAATTTCGTCTCCCGAATTGTCAAAAAGAATCTGAAAGCGGCGATCCGACACCCTGCGTTCAACCTCTGCATATTTCAACCGCTTCAGCAAATTTCCGATTTGCAGTACGCCTACAGCAATGAGAATGGCTACAAGAAAATCGAGGAGATAATAAATGATCTGAATAAAAGAATCTTCAATTTTAAAATACTGACCATACAATTCAATCATCTGAAGTGCAATCAGAAACAACATGGCAATGCTGATGAGCACCCACGATTTGCGGCTGCGTGTAACCGACAGCATGTTCAGAATAAATACAATGGTCAGAACAAAAACGGCTGCCGTGGCAATGATGAAAATATTGTAAATCATAGCATTCTTCTGACGCAAAGGTAGTGATATTCGTAAAATGATGAAATCTGGCGGATGTTTTTATCATTCAATTTATTACTCTAATTTTGCACTCATTATGCATGAATTATCCATCGCCGCCAGTATTGTGGATTATGCCACCGAATTTGCCAACGAACATCAGGCAAAAAGCATTTCACGAATTGAAATCGAAGTCGGACAGCTGTCCGGAGTTATCACCGAAAGTCTCGAATTTGCTATGGAAGAAGCTGTAAAAGGCTCTGTGCTTGAAAAGGCAGAAGTCGTACTGACAGAAGTCCCCGGCCGCTCGCGCTGCAACCGCTGCCAGACCGAATTCGACAATCCCGGCTGGTACACCCCCTGCCCCGGTTGCACGGCCATGGACGCCGAAATTATTGGCGGAAAAGAGTTGTTGATTCGTTCTGTCGTAATTGAGTAATTGCCGTGTAGTTATTTAAAGTCCTCGTTACACGTTACAGGCGTTACAATCGTTACAGGCGTTACAGGCGTTGCGCCATAGCCGTCAGCTTAAGTTGTACAATAAACTGTCAGATTAAAGCTGAGTTGTATTAATTTCAGTCGTTAGTATACAGTACCAGTTTATACTTCTCTTGTGTTGCCACATTAGCGAAGCGCCACATCGGCGAATGCATTATAGCTTACCTCGTTCTACGTGTCTTTACATGAGCCCCACATTTTCACATCAACGAAATCAGAACATCAGCATATTAGCATATTAGCATATTATATCGTATTTTTGCACTCAAATTTAAATGGAAAGTTATGTGTGATACTTGCGGCTGCAGCGATCCGAATCAGAAAGTGACCTATCATAAACCCGGCGAAGAACATTCGCACGATCATGCACATGTGCACCCGCACGAGCACCACTATGCGCATGCACACGATCACAACCACGATCACGAGCATCATACGCATGATCACGAGCACAGCTATCTGCACTCCCACAGCCACGAAGGCCATTCGCATAGCCACGACCACACACATGAGCATGGCGATCATGATCACGACCATGCACATCCGCACGGAAAAGAATTTATATTGGCGCACAACATACTTGATAAGAACCAGTCGCTGGCTGAACGCAACCGCGGCTATTTCGATGCAAAAAATATTACCGCTTTAAACCTGGTTAGTTCGCCTGGCTCCGGCAAAACAACGCTGCTCGAAAAAACTATTTCGGCGCTGAAAAACGATCTGAAATTTTATGTCATCGAAGGCGACCAGCAGACCATGAACGATGCCGACCGCATCAATGCTACCGGTGCGCCGGTGATTCAGATCAACACAGGCAACGGCTGCCACCTCGATTCCGAAATGATCAGCAAGGCTGTAAAAGAACTCAATGTTGCCGACAACGCCATGCTTATCATCGAAAACGTGGGCAACCTGGTATGTCCGTCATTGTTCGACCTGGGCGAAAAAGCGCGCGTAGTCATTATTTCAGTGACCGAAGGCGACGACAAACCGCTGAAATATCCCAACATGTTCAGCACTTCCAATATCTGCATCATCAATAAGATTGATCTCCTGCCCTACGTTGATTTCAGCGTGGAAAAAGTGAAGGAAAATGCATTGAAAATCAATCACAACCTGCAGTTCTTCGAAGTCTCGGCCCGCACCGGCGAAGGCATGGACAAGTGGTTTGAGTGGCTGAAGAAGGCC
>CAYSCE010000325.1:0-3719 GCA_964429475.1 uncultured Bacteroidaceae bacterium
CATTGGTTGTCTGTTGATTAGCTATTCGTTGACCGCTCAGAATGCACGGTCATCTCATTCCGTTGACTCAAAGTCAGCCAGGGTTGATTTTAAAAACACAATACAGCGTTCGGTTGGTGATATTCCGTGTTATGTCGAGACTATTTCACTTTCCGGCCACAATGTTGATTTTATCCCTGTTTTGAACAACGTTGTGGTTGAAATAGTCGAAAAATCTTCCTTACCGGTCACAATAAATTCAGAAATTCCAACGGAATTTTCATTGTTTACCGAAATTGCAACCATCAAAAAGCAATCTGTAGCCAATGTTTTTGTTGGAACCCTGCGAAAAAATGCATTCACCGGCGAAATTGAAAAGCTGGTCAGTTATACCATTTCCGGATCGGAAAGACCGGGCGCCGTGAAAGATGTTCCGGTGAAAAGGACATATTCTTCCGAGTCTGTTCTGGCCAAAGGCACCTGGTATAAAATCAGCACAACACAGGCTGGTATTCATAAAATCACTTTTGCCAATCTGGAGGCCTGGGGCATTGACCCGTCTTCTATTAATCCAATGAATATACGTCTGTTCAGCAATGGTCCCCGCATGGTGCCTGAAGCCAATTCAGCCAGCCGTTACGACGACCTGTACGAAAATGCCATTTACGTTGAAGGCGCTGCAGACGGCACTTTTGACACTGATGACTACATACTGTTTTATACCGAAGGTGTTTTGTACTGGACTTATAAAGGTGGCCAGTCATTTAAGCATGATTACAATCTGTACAGCGATAAAAATTATTGTTTTCTTACCTTCGACAATGGCCCGGGATTGCGGATAGCCGACCTGAATTCAGTGGCCACTCCTGCCACCGGTACCGTTGATCGTTTTCTCGATTTTTCGGCCTATGAACTGAATCAGTATAACCTGATAAAAAGTGGTAAAAACTGGCTGGGCGATGCATTTGAATCTACTTCACTCACAAGAAATTACTCGTTTTCTATGCCGGGAATTATTACCGATTCTCTGGCGACAGTTATTGCATCCCTGGCAGGTCGTTCTTCTACTTCAAACGGATTTACCCTGGCTTCGGGTTCTGCTTCGGTATATGCGACAATTGCCGGCACATCGGGCTATACAAATGAATATGCCAAAACAGCTACCGCTACTTTACAGTTTATGCCGTCAGCAGTTACAATTCCTGTTTCACTCACCTATAATCAGAATGGTAATGTTGAAGCTGCCGGCTGGCTCGATTATCTTGAAGTTATTGCGTGGCGAAACTTATCGTTCTCCGGCAATCAGATGGCTTTTCGGAATCCCCTGGTCGCAGATGTCTCTGAAATTATGGAGTATAATGTTGCAAATGCCGGAACATCGCTTCAGATATGGGATATCAGCAACCCGCTGCGACCCATGTGGGTGAAGGGAACTCTTACTTCTGGAACGTATACATTCAGGATTCCAAACGACACGATGAAGCAGTTTGTTGCTTTCAACGGTATCATGTATCATTCACCGGCATTTGTAGGCATGGTTGACAATCAAAATCTGCACAATCTGTCTCAGTACGATTATCTGATAGTTTCGCATCCGGCATTTGTGAATCAGGCTGGTGCCATCGGACAGCTGCACGCCGATCTCGAAGGATACAGCTATGTTGTGGTCACTCCTGAACCCATTTATAATGAATTTTCAGGCGGTAAGCAGGATCCGGCAGCCATACGCGATTTTGTAAAAATGTTTTATGACCGGGCTTCGGGTGTGGCAGATATGCCGAAATTCCTGTTGCTCATGGGCGATGCTTCATACGATTATAAAAACCGGATTACCAACAACAACAACCTGGTTCCGACTTTCGAATCGCTGAGTTCACTTGCTCCGACTACTTCCTATGCCAGCGACGATTTCTATGGGCTGCTTGATGATTCGGAAGGAGCTGATTGTGTTGGAAGTCTGGATATTGCGATCGGGCGTCTGCCCATAAATTCGGCCGAAGAAGGCGATGCCATGGTGCATAAACTGCGGAAGTACACTTCTCAATCCAAAATCGAATCTTCGGACAACAACTGCAGTGAAGGAGCCTGTGTGATTTCGAACATGGCCGACTGGCGCAACCAGATTTGTTTTGTGGCCGACGACGAAGATAACAACACCCATTTTTATCAGGCCGATGCTATGGCCGAACGTCTTGACACTGTTGTCGATTTTCTGAATGTAGATAAAATTTATGTCGACGCTTATCCGCAAATCAGCTCTACTGGCGGTGAACGAAGCCCTGAGGTGAATACTGCCATTCAGCAGCGCGTCGAGAAAGGTGCATTGATTGTCAATTATACCGGGCATGGTGGCGAGGTTGGATGGGCGCTTGAGCGCATTCTGGATGTACCTACTATACAGGGATGGACCAATGCGTGTAATTTGCCGGTTTTTGTTACAGCCACCTGCGAGTTCAGCCGCTTCGATGATCCGGGCAGAACTTCGGCCGGAGAGTATGTCTTTCTGAATGAAAACGGCGGTGGCATTGCCTTGCTGACCACTACACGTCTTGCCTTTTCTTACGATAACAACAACCTGAACAATTCATTCTACGATGCGGCTTTCGATAAAAGCAGCGGCAGGTATAAAACACTGGGCGAACTGATAGCTTACTCAAAAACCGACAATGGGTCGGGACTGAATCTGCGCAATTTTATTCTGCTGGGCGATCCCGCACTCACCATGTGCATCCCGCAGAATCAGGTGTTGACTACAGAAATTAATGGGATTCCGGTGGCAAGCTTCGATGATACCATTTCGGCTTTATCGTTTGTGACAATAAAAGGATTTGTTGCTGATCCTTCTGGTGTGAAAATGAGTGATTTCAACGGAACCTTGTATCCGACGGTTTATGATAAAGCTGTTGAGCTGAAAACCCTGGCCAGTAATCCTTCATTAAACAGTGTCGCACCGTTCATGTTGCAGAAGAACATCATTTATAAAGGAAAAGCCAGTGTGGTGAACGGTGATTTTTCGTTCTCTTTTATAGTTCCGAAAGACATTCAATATACCTTTGGTAACGGTCGTATCAGCTATTATGCCGAGAACGCTTCAGCCGATGCAACCGGCTGGTTCGAAGATTTTATTATCGGCGGAAGCTCAGATACGACACTTAACGACAATACCGGTCCGCAAATCAGTTTGTATATGAATTCCGATTTATTTGTCAGTGGCGGTACCACCAATGAAAATCCGGTAATTCTGGCCAAACTGTCCGATGAAAGCGGCATTAACACTGTAGGTTCAGGAATCGGACACGACCTTACAGCTACACTTGACGGACAAACCAGCGAGTCGGTGGTGCTGAATGACTATTACGAAGCCATGAAGGACAGCTATACTGAAGGAACGGTGCGCTATCCGTACAAAAGCCTGTCCGAAGGCCCGCACACACTTACCCTGAAAGCCTGGGATATTCTGAACAATTCTTCCGAAACCAGCATCGAATTTATTGTCGCATCATCGCTTGGGTTGTCGGTTTCACATGTGCTGAATTATCCGAATCCGTTCAGTACACGCACCGAATTCTGGTTCGAGCACAATCAGCCCTGTTGCGGGCTGGATGTACAGATTCAGATTTTCACCATCACCGGCAAACTGGTAAAAACCATTACCACCAATGTAAACACCAATGGTTATCGCGCCGATCCGATTGAGTGGGACGGAAACGATGATTATGGGTCACCTCTGGCGCGTGGGG
>CAYSCE010000326.1:0-3697 GCA_964429475.1 uncultured Bacteroidaceae bacterium
AATATAATTATTTATTACGGCATTTTGGCTCGAACTCAGCAGCCTAAGCCCGATATGCTCATTGCCGCTGATTATATTCCGGTCTTCTACATTGATTCCGCCAATGACTGAATGTCCAGCATAATTAAGAAATTCAACACCGATATAACAACCGGCTGTGTCAGATGCGTCCTCGTTGGTACCAATATAATTTCCTGCAATTACCCAACCCGAGGAAGCGCTTCCTGAAATCTGGATACCATACGTAAACTGACGGATATTAAAACCGCGGATCGTAATGTTGGCCGCATTCATGGCGAAAAAACAAAAGTCAGTACTTCCTCCGCCATCCAGCACTATTTCAGGTCCTTCAGGATTGTTGTTACCCACATTCGTTGTCTGTGTTGTTCCGTCAATCGTAATGTTGGAGCCGATAATGTACGGCAATCTCGATGAATTTGTAATGTTGATTATCCATACACCCTGCGATGCGTTATAATTCGGATCACTCACAGGAATATTGAAATCTATGCTGTGTGGCGCTCCGGGAGCGGTGTTCGCAGATGTTATTGCAGCGTACAGACTTCCTGTTCCGGACGTGTTGGTATTGGTCACCGTGTACACAGTGGCTTGCGCTGTAAGTGCGAAAACGCACAGGAAAATGATTGAAAATATTTTCATTGATTATGTTTTACGTTCTTTTGGCTGTCACTCTGAGCCCAGCTGTCATCCTGAGTGTCCGCTAGCTGGCGGACGTATCGAAGGAGGCAGCAGGGCTCAGGATGACATCGAATTACGAGACTATTTCACCACATCAAATTTCGAAACCAACACTCTTCCATCTACTGTCAACACGTGGACTATGTACACACCGCTCTGCAACACGTTTTCGAATGACCATTCATAATGATTTTCATCCAGACCGGTTTGCTCAAAAACTTTTCTGCCATCCGATGCAAAAACAGAGATGCCGCTGATTTCAGCTCCAGAAAGGGAAATACGAATATAATCATTGGCAGGGTTCGGATAAACAGAAACAACATTTTCTGTCATTTCATCCAACGATGTTATCACTGTAACATTGGGCGCAAACTCCGATGTACTGCCACTGATGCTGGTTGCTGTTGCAGTAATAACAGTTCCGGCTTCAGTCCATGGAACCGTGATTAGCCACTCGCCCATGGTGCTGCACAGTGTTCTGCCAATAAAACGTTTTGCTTCACCACAATTAATCAGGGAATCCGGAGCTGCTTCAAAAACCTCAACAACAATGCCGTCCGCCATACCAATCATCTGAAAGCTGCCAGCAATGGTCAATTGCTGAGCCCACGGAATATATTCCGGGGTCCAAATAATCGGATAATTCATCAATTCGTTGGGTCCTGAATCAACATCATCAACATCATTCACATTCGGTCCTTCCGGGAAAATATCAATACCCATGAGTGTGTTTTCGTATATGCTGTTTTCAGAAAGCGTGTTATACAAAGTAGTATTGTCTTTTACAGCAATGCCGCATGAATCGTGGTGTGCAATCACATTGCCGAGTCCAGCGCCACCGATCTGATTGTACGAAGATCCGTTCCACAGCACCACGCCGGCTGTTCCGTTTCCAAGGGCTGTGGTACTGTCGGCACCGGGACCAATGTAATTGCGCGTTACAACATTGCTGTCGGCATTTTCGAAAAACAACAATCCGTAATGTGCATTACCGGAAATAACATTCGAATCAATGGTGTTCTGTGAACATTCCGAAATAATGCTGATGCCGTATAAGTTAGGTCTGGCCTGCAATCCGGTAATGTCTGTTCCGACATAATTTCCTTTGATGGTATTGAAACTGGTACCCTGATCGGCAATTTCAATTCCGCCGAAACGGTTGCCTGAAAAGATATTGCGCTCGGCCGGCGTTGTGCCGCCAATGATATTATACTTTGTTCCACCGCCGATCAGCAGACCGGCATCATTAGGCACAGTGTCGGTTCCGGCGGCATTGAGTCCCAGAATATTTCCGGTCATTGTGTTATAAAATGTTCCGGTGGTGACAATAAAAATTCCGTAACTGTAATTTCCACTGAGCACATTGTTGACAATCGGATTGTGGTTGGAGCCGCCATCAACGCAGATTCCGGTGGCATTGGGCAAGGCGTTGTTTCCGGAAGCATCCACGCCGATATAATTTCCGATGACCGGATTGTAGCTGCAATTGCCGTAATAGACCATACCATATACGCGGTTGCCCGACACAACATTACGCTCCGCAGACGTGTATCCGCCAAGCCGGTTGTGTTTGGCCACGGTGTTGAATTCAACACCATTGCTCTGTAACAACGTGTCACCGCCGATTCTGAAAGCATCGAGTCCGGTTGAATCAGGTCCGAAAAAATTATTAATTAAAATATTACTGTCTGCAGCCTCGATGTACACACCCATTTCGAGATTTCCGGAAATAATATTTCTTTCTGCCGGCAATGTTCCGCCAATGATATTACTGTTGGCACTGCTCAGAATATTGATGCCGGAATAGTTGTGCAATGGCGCTATACCAGTGATATCGGGACCAATAAAATTCCCTTTCACAACATTGTTTCGCGTGCCGGTTCCGTTCATCACAATAGCAGCACCGCGGTTACCTGAAATAATATTCCTGTGACTGTATGTTGATCCGCCGATGATTGTGTTGCTGGCATACGACAAAATAATTCCGCTTTCATTGGGCAAACTGTCAGTCCCTGTAATATCAGTTCCGATGCGGTTTCCAAAGATCTGATTGCCTGTACTTGTTAAACCATCGATCACAATTCCTGCAGTGGTATTTCCCGAAATCAGATTGCCATTACCGGATGTCAGACTGCCGATAATATTTGAAGAAGCGTTCTGAATGCCGATTCCATATGCGTTAGGAACAGCCATAGTACCGCTGCTGTCGGTGCCAACGCGGTTGTTCAATACGGTATTGTTGCTTGATGCGTTAATGCCGATTCCCAACATGGTGTTGCCCGAAACAACATTGTTGCTGATGGTATTTCCCGAAGCTCCGTTTGCAATGGCAACTCCATACGTGTTGGGAGTCGCTGCCGCTGCAGTAGCCGAATAGTTTGTGCCGATATAATTCTGCGTAATGGTGTTGCCGGTGGCTGTTGAATTATAAATCATCAAGCCATAGGAAAAACCTTGAATGATAAAGCCTTTCACAGTATTGCCGGGAGAAACCAGCAAAAGCGGATAATCGAATGTGCCGGTGCCTTTGCGCAACACAATTTCATATCCATGCACATTGGTATTCCCCTGGTTTGTTTGCTGCGAAGTCGCATCAATATTGATGTATCCGGTTGTGATCATGGGCAGTGCCGACAACAAAGAAATGGTGAATGTGCCTGTTCCGGCATCGTAGTTCGGATCGCTTGTCGGAATACTGAAATAAATATTGTCAGCGCCGGCAGCCGAATTGGCAGAAGAAATGGCTTCGCGCAACGAACCAGCTCCGTTGTCATTGGTGTTGGTCACTGTGTACGTGGCTGTCAGCGCGCGAAACGATAACGCAATAAAAAATGAAACAACAAGTAATCGGCTCATCATACATTAGAATTTGATATGCAAGTTATATAATTATTTGATCTGCAACTGCTTTTTTTGAGAAATATGAATTTCTGATGAAATCGAGTAGGAGGAAAATAAAACAGGGTTAAAACTGTTTTATTTTCCGACCTCTCACACC
>CAYSCE010000327.1:0-3673 GCA_964429475.1 uncultured Bacteroidaceae bacterium
CATTGCATAAAATCTATGGATTGTTGATAAAATGATAACTATCATGATTTTTATATACAATAAATTTTATTTGTCCGAAGTTGCATTTTCCAAGATAAAAACAAGAGTTTTCATTATAGATGGCTCGTCCGGATACGTACAAATATTTATACTTTTGCAGCATGTACAGTCTGCACAATCACACCAGCTACTGCGATGGAAAAAATACTGTTTCCGAAATGATTCAGGCCGCTATTGATGCAGGTCTTACACATTTCGGGCTTTCGGGCCATGCTCCGGTTCCATTTACCAATAAATGGAGCATACCGTCCGATGAAAAAGTCGCAGCGTATTTTGACGAAATTGCAGCCTTTAAAACTATCGAAACCGATACTAAAATCTTTGGGGGACTCGAAGCCGACTATATCCCGGGAATGTCGCAGCAGTTCAGCTACTGGCGCGGGGAATTTCCATGCGATTTTCTGATCGGAAGCGTACATCTGGTCGAAAACAATGGCCGCCTCTGGTTTATCGATGGTCCCGCCGAAGGCTACGATCAGGGATTGAACGATATTTTCGGGGGCGATATCCGCGCGGCAGTGAAAGCCTTTTACCGTCAATCGTGCGAAATGATTGAGAAAGAGCAACCCGATGTTCTGGGGCATTGCGACAAAGTGCTCATGCACAACCGCGGCCGCTTTATCAGCTTCGATGACCCTTTTCATCTCAATCTGCTTAAAGAAACTTTGTTGCTGGCAGCTGAAAAAAATATCATTGTCGAAATCAATACCCGAGGCATTTACCGCCAGCTGCATACCGATTATTATCCCGGAAAATATATTTTCAGTTTTCTGAAAGAAAATAACATCCACGTCATGATCAGTGCCGATGCGCATATGACGGATCAGATCTCCGGCGAATTTGTACAATTACAAAAAGATATGATCGCTGCCGGTATATGTGAAACATGGCTCCCGGAGCAGATTTCGAAAGATGCAATCCCATTATCCGATGAACAGTTGCTAAGATGAAAAAAATTATTGTATTTATTCAGGTCATTCTTGTGTTTCAATGTGCTGCATTGCAGGCTCAGAAAAACCAACAGCATCAGTATGGTACGATTTATACCGACTGTGATGTTGATACCATGGCAACCTATGGCGGTACCGAAAACGATTTGTATATGTTTTTTGAACAGCGCATAGTTCCGAATCATATGATGACAGGAGAACAGGAAAATGCGACATTCTTTGTACTTCTGAAACTGAATTTCACGGAACTCGGGCTGCTCGACAGCGTTGAATTCAAAAACAGCAGCAATGTTTATCTGGAAAAATCAATCATACAGGCCATGCGGGATATGCCGCCATGGAAACCGGCCAAAAAAGATGGCCTCGCAGTTTCTTCTTATGTGTATTTGCCACTGTCATTCTCCGAAGAAGGCGGTTATTTTGATGTGTCGAACTCCGGTGCCGATGTGGCCGTTGTACACAACCGCGGATTCAATGTGCTGAAAGGCATTCTGCTGATTGGTTCAATCGTGATTTTTTCAGCATTATACTTCGGTTTGTGAGGTCAGTGCGTGCCGACTCTTCCAGGACACTTTACGTAAAACGTGACACAGTCGTGACTCTGGATGGCCGGAAGCTGACCCAGTGCGTTGTGAAATTTCGTTGCTTAAAGCTTAAAAATTTAAGACTTAAGAATCTGTGATTTCAATTATACTTTAAGCATTAAAACGTTAAGCATTAAGCTACAAGCATTGCGCGTTGCACGTTGCGCCCCATGCCTAATACAGAGCGAGAATCAGTGCGAGAGCGAAAAGTCCGATGCCTAATACAGAGCGAGAATCAGCGCGAGAGCGAAGCTACCACAAACCGCGGGCCTTGTGCCCCATGCCTAATACAGAGCGAGAATCAGTGCGAGAGCGAAAACGCATGCCTTATGCGTTGCGCGTTACGCGTTGAGCCTCATGCGTTATGCGTTGCGAAATTTCGTTGCTTAAAGCTTAATAATTTAAAGCTTAAGAATCTGTGATTTCAATTATACTTTAAGCATTAAAACGTTAAGCATTAAGCTGCAACGTTGTGCACTGAGCATACACGTCGCCTTTCAACTTTATAACTTGATGAACTTGATGACTTGAGAAGCATTGAACTCAAGGTTCACCGCTCACTCCGCCGCGGCGGATCACTGGTCACCGCTGCTCAGATCCACTCTTCGCTGAGCACTTCGCCCGAAGCACTGACGATAACCGCTTTTACCGGCACTTTACGCGTGGCTTTTTCGAGCGCCATCTGCACAAGCCGAACAAGACTGTGGCAGCAAGGTACTTCCATCATCATGACGGTAATGGTATTTACTTTTGCATCGTCAATCATCGAAGTGAGTTTCTCAACATACGATTCCTTATTGCTGTCAAGCTTCGGACAGGCAATACCCAGCTTTTTGCCTTTGAGCCATTGGCTGTGGAAATTACCCATGCTGAAAGCCACGCAGTCGGCAGCCAGCAACAAATCGCAATTATGGAATACCGACGACTGCGGGTTGATCAGATGCATCTGTACCGGCCACTGTTCGAGCATTGAGGGTTGATCAGCAACAACCACATCCGCTTTCATTTCATGTTTTACCTCACGGTGCGCCGAACCCGGGCAGCCGCAGGCTTCGCCTTCCTTGCGGTGATTGTGTACCACGTACACCACTTCCATCATGTCAAATCCAAGTCTGTCCTGATTTTTCTGCATCCACTCCACCCCTTTTTTCAGCCAGACATGTTCATTGTGTTCCTTCAGATGTTTAAGATGAGCAATAACAACGTCTTTACCTTTTTTATATAAATGCTCCATCACTTTATCCTCGTCGTACGGTTCGGCTTCACGTTCGGTGATGGTTATAGCACCTTCGGGACAACCACCAATGCAGGCTCCCAGTCCGTCGCAAAGCAGGTCGTTTATAAGAACTGCTTTACCATTAATAATCTGCAATGCACCTTCGTGACAGCCATCGGCGCAAATGCCGCAACCGTTGCATTTCTCATCATCGATTTCAATAATCTGGCGTTTCATAGCGTGTTTTATTTAAGTATTCACGTACCAAAATTACATATCATTTCGATTCATACTAATAATATATGACAAATATCACATCGAAAAACATATTCAATTGACAATCAGGCAGAATTTCGTGATAGTAATAAACTATTAACAAATGTGTTTGATTCAGGTTGTAAAAATATCATTATTAAAACCATTATTACGCTATAATCCGTAATTTAACATTCATACAAATCAATTATTGATTTCCGCAAATAAAACGGAAAAATATTGCCGTTAAAAAAGCCGAATTATTTGGTTTTAAAAGAAAATAGACTTTACATTTGCAGGCAAAAAATAACATGGAGATTTCGCATATCGAACACATCGGCATTGCCGTTAAAAGCCTGACAGAGAGCATAAAGTACTACGAAGAAGTTCTGGGACTGAAATGTTACGCGATCGAAGAAGTGGCCGATCAAAAAGTTAAAACTGCTTTTTTCATGGTTGGGCAAACCAAAATTGAGTTGCTCGAAAGTACCGATCCGGAAGGACCCATTGGGAAATTCATCGAAAAGAAAGGCGAAGGCATTCATCACCTGGCATTCGCTGTTAACAACATTGAGAAATCGTTGGCCGAAGCCGAAGAAAAAGGCATC
>CAYSCE010000328.1:0-3657 GCA_964429475.1 uncultured Bacteroidaceae bacterium
GTAGGGTTGCCATCCCTCTGCTGCATTTTGCAGGGTGGATGATTTTTTATCTGAGTCCGTTTCTGGAATTTCCCCTGAATATTGTAATCAAAGGCGACAGAGCGACCATGCATACGATACTGACCATTTCGCTGGCCTGTGTTTTTTACATCAATTTTTTCTGGCTGATTCCGAAATACCTGAAGGTTCGGAAATTCGCCATATATTTAATATTGGCAACCTTTTTCTGCTTTGCATTTGCTTATGCCGGCGACTTTCTGATCAGCAAATTCACACACCGGCCAGTTGAAACAGAGCCGACCATCCTGAGCGGGCCTCCTAATCACAAGCAAAGAGGTCGTGATCCATGGCGTGGCATTTCTTTTTTTGCCACCATTACCATTCTGAGCATTGGAATCAAAATGACTCTTGAATGGGCAAAATCCGAAAACACGAAAAAAGAACTGGAAAACGAAAAACTAAAAGCCGAACTGGTGGCGCTCAAAGCGCAGATCAATCCGCATTTCTTTTTTAATGTCATGAACAGCCTATGCAGCCTGGCACGAAAAAAATCGGATGACACAGAAAAATACATCATCAAATTATCCGAAATTTTCCGGTACAATCTTACAGAACTGAGTCAGGAAAAAGTCCCGCTATCCAAAGAACTGGCATTCATTAACAACTATATTGATATCCAGTACATGCGTATTCTGAAACTACAACCGGTCAAAATTGAAATCAACGGTGATCCTGAAAGTATCACTATTGAACCCATGCTGCTGTTTCCGTTTATTGAAAACGCCTTTAAACATGGTGCATCGAGTAATCAGCCCCTGATTGTACATATCCGGCTTGAGATCATGAAGCCGAAAATCCATTTCAGGATTGAAAACTCCATTCCTTCGAGCCGGCAAAATACCGATACAGTTGAAAGCAGCGGCATCGGGCATCAGAATACACGTCGCCGGCTTGATATACTGTATCACAACAAACACAACCTTTTGACTGCAGTAAGAAATAACACCTACATTGTTGATTTAAACCTTGACCTGTCATGATGAATTGTATTATTATCGACGACGAACCATTGGCGCTGGAACTCATGGCTGATAATGTTTCAAAAGTCCCTTCGCTGAATCTTGTGGCATCGTGCAGCAGTCCTGCCGAAGCAATCAGCATTCTGAATGAAAAAAAGGTTGACCTGATGTTTCTCGACATTGAAATGCCAGATATTACCGGTGTCAATTTTCTGAAATCGATTAAAGTAAAACCGATGGTCATCTTTACCACGGCCTACGATAAATATGCCTTGGAAGGTTTCGAGCTTGACATAGTGGATTATCTGCTCAAACCAATCAGCTTTGAACGTTTTCTGAAAGCCGTGAATAAAGCATGGGAACTTTTCAATTTGAATAATGGACTTCGCGATGCGCCAAAAAGCGATACCACCAAACATATTTTTGTAAAATCGGAGCATAAAATCCTGAAAATAAATCTGTGTGATATTCTTTACATTGAATCGATGAAAGACTACGTAAAAATTTATTGCGGAGCCAAACCCATCTTCTCTCTTATGAGTATGAAACAGATTGAATCGCTGCTGCCCGCCGATGAGTTTGTGCGGATTCACAGGTCTTTTATTGTTTCATTATCGCACATCGAATTTATTGGTAAATCAAAAGTGGTTATTGGTGCCGAAAGTCTGCCCATCAGCGCATTGTACCGCGACGATTTCTATAAACACCTGGGTGGAAATGTTTCAAATTTGTAAATCAAAGTATAACCTAACGCATAAAACCGCAGATAAAAATCGGGATTAGGCAGATGTTTTTCGGTCGTGACGACTTGTAAAATATTCATTGAATGATGATTAAATAATTATTCAATCGAAATTCATTTTTCCTTTCAAGCAACGAATCAGTACACAAGTTGTCTTTTCTTAACAAAACGAAACTTTGTATGTTCAGAAATTTAAAAAATACCAGACCTGCGTATGTTACCTGTTTTACATCAAAACTGGTTTTCATATTGACTTTGGGCGTTATAACAGGTCTGACAGCCTGTGAACAGGAGGAGGGCTTTGGTGGGACCTCCTCCGTTTCAGGCAAAGTGTATGCACTCGATTATAATACTGAACTTACTGAATTGCTTGAACAGTATTATGCGCCCGATGAAGATGTTTTCATCGTGTTTGGAGATGACATTACCTATGCCGACAAAGTCAGTACTCATTACGATGGCACTTTTGAATTTAAAAATCTGAGAAAAGGTCAATATACAGTGTATGCCTATTCCAAGGACACAACTGGTAATCCTGATGGTGAAAAGTTTCCGGTGATTAGCTCGTTTGAAGTCACCAGTAACGGACAGGAAATTGTCCTGAACGATTTAATCATTGTAAAATGAGTCCGGAACCTTTCACCGATATAGCCGGTCTCTTTGAGCCAATCAGTTTGTCGCAAATGGATAAGGTGAGTTTTTTGTCGCGTAAGGATACCAAATATGTAATGAGTGCCGAACAGCTGATGTTGGTTCTGAAAGAAATGATGCCACAATACCACATTCTTGAAATTGATGGCATTCGTGAATTCACCTATAACTCGCGGTACCTCGATACAAATGGGTTCGGCATGTACATGGCTCACCACAACAAACGCAAAAACCGCTACAAATGCCGCATGCGCGTGTATGAAAATACCGGTCTTACATTCTGGGAAATCAAACACAAAACCAACCGGAATATCACAACAAAAAAAAGAATTAAAATAAATCCTGAAGGCATTTCAGAAGAAGACATTCAGGCTTTTATTCAAAGCCATTCGCCCTTTCAGTATAACACACTTGAGCCCAAACTGATCAGCCGTTTCAAACGCATGACATTTGTCAATAACAATATGACAGAGCGGATTACGATCGACCGTGAATTATCATGGTCAAACGATAAGCACGAAATTCATATGGATGGCCTTACCATTGTTGAAGTAAAAAACGACTGTAAAGCAACGCTGGCTCAACTCTATCCCATACTTCACAAACACGGAATCAAAGCCGGTTCCTTCAGCAAATACACCTTCGGCTGTGCGTTGCTGTATTCGCATCTGAAACACAATATGCTCAAAACAAAACTTTCCTACATAAATCAATTTTGCCATGCATCTACTCCTCAGCACTCAGTCCGTGCCTGAGCTTTTTAATATGAAGCTCATCAATGTGTCCGACTTTCTCGAGCTGGCCATACGTTTCTTTTTCAATCTGCTGGTACTTTTTGTTCTTGTCAGAACATTGTATTTTTCAAAAACAAAAAGGAAAGATTATTTATTCACGTATTATCTGATTGGATCGGTTGTTTTCCTGATCTGTTTCATGTTATCGAGTGTCAAGCTGCAGCTTGGATTTGCACTTGGTTTATTTGCCATCTTCGGCATTATCCGATACCGGACAACGCAGATTTCGATTCGCGAAATGACCTATCTGTTTGTGGTAATTTCGCTGAGCGTTATCAATGCCTTGATTAATAAAAAAGTCAGTTATGCCGAAGCCGTTTTTGCCAATGTCATCATTCTGGTTATAGTTTGGGTAATTGAGAAAGTTATTAATTACCGTCACGAATCGGTGAAATTAATCTATTACGACAAAATAGATCTGATCCTGCCGGAAAAGAGAGCAGAACTGATG